>JAJCXL010000058.1 GCA_029263435.1 Acidobacteriota bacterium
CGATGAGGAGGTGGTGATAGCGGGACTCGAGCCGGAAACGGCTCTGTGAGAACTCACCCCGGCGCTCGAGGAGCTGCACTGCCCGCACGAGGATATCCGTGAAGTCGAGCCCGGCGCGGGCTTTCTTGTGCTCGGCGAACAAACTCGCCGCTTGCTGGTAGAGAGACGACAGCTCTCGGATGGCGTAGAGATCTTTCTCGCGTAACCAAGCTCGATAGGAGGCCGCGACGAGCGGGGACAGCGCGAGCGCTTGGTCGCGATGAGAACTGTAGGCGTCCTCGTCGACGAAGTCGTCCTTGCGACAGGCTCGCGGAAGGCGTTTTCGCGGCTGTCGATCTCTCGTGAGGAAGTACTCCGCCAGCGCCTCGATGTCGGCCGGGCCGACGTGCTCGGCATCGACCGCGCGCCCGAGCGCGAAAGCCACGCCCCGCAATGGGTCGGGAAAGCTGTCCGCGAAACGGTCGATGGCCTGTCGGCTGCGAAACGCGGCCGCGAACGTCCGCGCGAAGCGTTCGGTCGACGCTCTCAAATCCATGCTTTTTGGAACGACTCGGTTCACGTAGCGGACGAGAAGATCCGCTTTGAGTAGGCGGCTCGACACGAACTCACGGATCCCTCGTCGGAGCGCGCCTTCACCGAAGCGAGTCAGGAGAAAACGCACATCGGCCCGGATCTGTCTTCGGCCGCTTCCGAGAACACGGTCGATCGAGGCTTCGAGCAATCGACGGCTGTCGACTTCATCGATGAGGGTGATATCGGGCTCGAGCCCGGCTTCGAGAGGGAACTCTCGGAGCAGGCCCAGGCAGAAGGCGTCGATGGTCGCGATGTGGATCTCGAACAGACGCGTTCGCAGGTCTTTCCATAGCTCCGGCCGACTGCGGAGCTCTTCGATGATGCGACTACGCATCTCGCCGGCAGCCTTGCGAGTGAAGGTGATCGCGAGGATGTGGCGCGGTGTCGCCCCTTCTTCGACGAGCCGCACGTAGCGGTCGACGAGCACTCTCGTTTTTCCGGTGCCGGCCGAAGCTTCGAGAGCGATATTGAGCGTCGGGTCGGAGGCTAGCTTCCGCTCAGTGAGGTCGACGAGTGGCTTTTCACTCACGGCTTCACCGCGTCAGGATCTCGGGGCTTCGAGGCGTCTAGGCTTTCAGGGACGTCTTGAATCTCCCGCCGGCACACTCCGATGAAGCCGCAGCTGTTGCACAGGTTGTCTTTGTGAGGTCGCGGAGGGAAGCGACCTTCCTCGATGGACCGATAGGTGTCGATGAGCCGAGCCGAAGCGTCGTCGAAGGCGGTACGTGAGATCGATCGTTTCTCGGCAAAGCTCAAATAGGCCGCGTCTCCCACCGGAGCCGCGAGCTCTTGGGAGAGGCACATCGCATAAAGCGGCACCTGGAGCGTTACTTTCGGCTCGGGAGGCCTGCCGCTCTTGTAATCGAACACGTGCAGGTGGCCGCGTTCATCGATCTCCGCGCGATCGATGCGGCCTTTGATGCGCACGAACCACGGTGCCTCGCCGGAGGGGCCGCGCTCGAGCTTCAGAGGCGTTTGAAAGCCGTACTCCAGCAGGCGTCGTGACAGACCCGGCTTCGTCAACTCCCACCGGAGGAGCCACTCGATGGCGCCTCTCTCGCCGGGACCTCCGAATAGCCTCGAAAGCTCGATGGAGCGGTGCTCTCGCGGGATCATGCGTGCTGCGATGTCGCGGAACAACGAGGCCGCCTCGTCATAGCTCGAAGGATCGATCCGTCGTGGTCGCCCGTCGCCTCCTCGGTCCCACTCTTTGAATCCGACTTCGAGAACGTCGTGCAGGATTCTGCCTCGTTCGAGCGGTGTGAGGCTCTCACTGACGTCCTCCTCTTCATCGATCTTGAGGAGATAGCGAGAGAAGTATTTGAACGGGCAACGAAGGTAGAGCTCCAGGGATGTTGGTGAGAGGGGCTCCGGGACGGGCGGCGGTTTGCCGATCTCTCCGGGAGACGGCCGGGGGTGCGGCACGGGCTCGTCCGCCGGCAACAGACCGCGTCTCAGCGCTTCGCTCCGGGTCACGACCGTATCTCGCAGTGCGTGGGGATCCGTCACCCGCTGCGCCGCCGTCGTTCGTGAGCCGAAGCGTTTTTCGACATCCTCGAGTAGCGGTGAGGCCACTGTCGGGACCTCGTCTTCGAGTTGGTGTCGTAGGAGCGCCACGAGATTTTCGGATAGCTGCAAGAGCTGATCGAATCGAGCCCGCTCGGTCACTAGGGTATGAAAATCCGAAGGCCAGCCGAACTCGCGCAATAGCCATTGAGGATAAAAGATGTTGCGCTCGACTCTGGCGGGCCATTCGCCTTCGTTGACCCCCATGAGAACGACGAGGTCGAAAGCACCGAAGCCGGCCGTGCGCGCCTCCACGACGTGAACGCCTCCGGTTCCGGTCCGCTCTTCGAAAGTATGGGCCTCGAAGGCGCGTCTGAGCTTGTCCCGAAAGGTGTCGGCGGGCACATCCTCATCGCCGAGTAAACGCGCGGCTTCATCGAAGCGCAGCAAGATCGTGTCGACCGCGGCCTTCGCCCGTTCATGCCGGTGGCCGTGGAGCTTGGCGCCGAAGCTTTGAAGGAAGAGTCTCAGACAAGCTGTCTTGGCAGTGATGGGAGCGTCACCTTTCAACGGCGACAGGATCCGCAACGCGTCGATGATGGCGGCGATCGGATCGAGGACGCGCTGGGCCGCGTCGGCACGCTCCATTCCCGGCAGCGCCGGTTGCAGCTCCGGTCGGCTCTTCCGCTCGTGAAGCGATGCCCACCGTTTGGTACTTCCCCGCTCGTGATAGCGGAGCGTCAGAGCATCGAACGCGGCGACTTCCACCGGACCCACGCCTGGAAACGCGAAAAAGGGGCTGCGAAGAAGCGCGAGCGCGGCGTCCCGGTGGCCGTCGGTCGCGACCAGCTCGAGCGCCAGATCGAACGCGGCGAGATAGGGCTCCGCGGCGAGGGGGAACGTGTCGTGGAGCTGAAAAGAGATGGAGGCCTCGGACAAGACTTTTTTCGCGAGGTAGAGATAAGGAAGAGGCTGCGGAACGACGAGCGCGACCCGATCCGGATGGACGCCGGAGCTGCGTATGAAACGCACTGCGTCGACGAGCGATTCTTCCCGGTCGCGAGCGACGAGAGGCTCCGGCGTTAGTAGGTCCGGTAGCGGCCGGCCAGTGCCGGGAAAGGTTTGGGCGCTCGGGGCGAAACGCTTCATCCACTCGGGTAGCTCGGCGAGCTCGCCCACGGCGATGAAGCTTAGCTCCTCGAGCCCCTTCGCGTGCTCGAGGAGGTGGCCGTCCAGCGGTGACAGTGTCCCACCTCCCAGGACCACCGCGCGGCGAAAGGGGAATCTCTCTTCCGCGAGCACGGCTCTTGCCGAGACCGGATCCAGGTGGCTCGAGGCCGAGAGCTTTTGCTCGTAGCCTTCGATCGACGCGTGCAAGAACCGGGTCTGCGCCGCCATTTTCTGAGCGCCCTCGTCATCGGGTGCCTCGAGCTCTTCGAGCGCTCGCTCTACGAATCCGCCCATCTCGAAGCCGTTGAGTCGGAGCTCATCGTAGAACTGGAGTGCTCGTCTCGCGAGTCCCCCTTGGGCGCGAAAGGGAGGCGGAGTGTCGGAAGCGGCGGCGGCGAACGCGTCTTCGAGGATTGCCTCGCGCAAGATGGGGTCCGCGATTCGATGGAGGCGGTCGCTCCGGCGCAACCACTCCTCGATGAGGGCCCCTGGAGTCGTGATGAAAGGGAGGAGCACCACGGAGCCGGTGCGAGGGAGCGCGGCCTCGAGCTGAGATCGAAATAAGTGGGTCGCCGCGGCCGTCGGCACCACGACGAGACAACGAGAGAGTGCGAGGGGATGGTCTTCGCTCCATCGGGTGAGCTTGTCGAGGGCACAAGCGGCCATGGCTTCGAAGCTCGCCGACAACACGAGCGTAGTGTTCGGTCCCCGGCTGTCCATGGCGTTCGCCATTCTATCGACTCCGTTTCATCCCTATCCGAAAGGTGAGTCCGCGACTCGAGCGAGGCAGTCCGTAAACAGTTGACTGCAATGGTAGTTGTGCCGTCGAAGGACTCTGGAACACCGCTTGCAAAAGGGGAGGGCAGAGCCCATCCGGCTCGAGAGGGGAGAAAGAGGACCATGGCGACGACAACGACAGGACTGCCTCTGACGGACACGGCGGAGGCCAACGAGATGGCGAGGGACTTGGGAAGCTTTTCTTCCGGCGTGGAGAAAAGATGTTTGGTCTGGATGGCCGAACGGCTTCCGCGTCGCATCAACTCCGACCACCTCACGGTGCTCGGACTCATCGGCATGGCCGGAGCGGGGTTGTCGTTTTGGCTCGGGAGCGCCGAGCCTTTGGCGCTTCTCGGTGTCGTGGTGTTCTTGGCGATCAACTGGTTCGGGGACAGCCTCGATGGGACCGTCGCACGGGTACGAAACGCTCAGAGACCGAAATACGGTTACTACGTCGATCACGTGGTGGACGTGTTCGGCACGTTCTTCCTGCTCGCCGGTCTGGGAAGCTCGTCCTTCATGAGTCTTCCGGTCGCGGTCGCTGTGTTGATCGCGTACCTCATGGTCGCTTCGGAGATCTATCTCGCTGCTTACTCGGTGGGGACGTTCAAGATCGATTTCTTGCGGATCGGACCGACAGAGCTCCGGATTCTTCTCGCGCTCGGGACCCTTTGGCTGCTCCGCGGCCCTAACGTGACGCTGTTCGGCTCTCGCTACCTTCTCTTCGATGTCGGCGGCGTCGTCGCCGTCGTGGGTTTGGTAGTCACTCTGCTGGTCACGGTGTTCAAGAACACCCGCACCCTCTACCGCCGGGAGCCTCTTCGGTGAGCGACGGTGCTCGGGCATGGATCCGGCGCTGGGTGAGATTCAGCGCGGTCGGAGTCGTCGGCGTCGGGGTCCAACTCTCGATGCTGACGCTCCTGGCCGGTTGGCTGGAGGTGCATTATCTCGTCGCGACCGCGCTCGCGGTCGAATCCGCCATCTTGCACAACTTCGTCTGGCACGAGCAGTGGACGTTTCGTGGGCGCGCGCTCTCCGACGGTCACGGGCGTCTGTCCCGTTGGGTGCGGTTCAACGTATTTTCCGGCGCGCTCTCGATTCTCGGAAACGTCTTTTTCATGAGTGTCCTCGTCGGACGGCTCGGGCTCCACTACCTCGTTGCGAATGTCTTGTCGATCGCGTCTTGCGCCGTCCTCAACTTCGCGGTAAACGACCGGTTCGTGTTTCTCAGCCCATCCCGTGACGACGCCGCTGGAGCACTTTGTCGCGCGGAAGGTTGATCCCCATCACGACATATCTGTAAGGTTCGCTCAGCGGGATATGAGCGAAACCTCCAAACTCGATGATCTGAAGATCGACCGAAGTGACAGCGACCATGAGCGTTCGCGTCCGTGGTGGCTCGTTTTTCTCTTGGTGCCCCTCCTAGCGGTGGGAGCGCTCGCCTATTGGCTCTTGCAGCCGCCCGGAAAAGTCGTCGTCACCGGTCTGGCGCGGACGACCACTTTGGATGGCGGCCAGACCGTTCTCAACGCCTCGGGATATGTGACCGCGCGTACGAAAGCGACGGTCTCGTCCAAGGTCACCGCGAAAGTGCTGGAGATCCTCATCGAGGAGGGGATGCGGGTCGAAAAAGGCGAGATCGTCGCGAGGCTCGACGCGTCGAACGTCCGGACGAACCTCCAGCTCGCGGAAGCCGAGCTCAAGGCGGCGGCAAGTGCTTTGGAAGAAACGAAAGCTCAGTTGGTCGAGGTCGAGCTTCGGCGCGATCGTACCCGCTCTCTCGTCTCCGAGGAGGTGTTGAGCCGGGCCGAGCTCGATCGGGTGCGGGCCGAGTTCGATTCCATGAGCGCGCGTCTCGCCAGGCAGCGCGAGGAGGAGGAGGTCGCCGGTCGACGTGTCGCGGTCTGGAAGCAGCAGATGGACGACACCGTCATTCGCGCGCCTTTCGCGGGAATCGTCACCACGAAGGACGCGCAGCCGGGCGAGATGATCTCTCCCGTGAGCGCAGGCGGCGGCTTCACCCGCACCGGCATTGGCACCGTGGTCGATATGAGCTCGCTCGAGATCGAAGTCGACGTGAACGAAAGCTACATCAACCGAGTCCGCGCGGGGCAGGAGGTCGAGGCCACCCTCGATGCCTATCCGGATTGGAGAATCGGATGCCGGGTGATAGCGATCGTTCCCACCGCGGATCGTGACCGAGCGACGGTGCGCGTGCGCATCGGCTTCGATGAGCTCGACCCCCGCATCCTGCCGGACATGGGCGTCAAAGTCGCGTTTCGTGACGAACAAGTCGAACAGTCGGGAGCGAGCGCGGTGCTCGTTCCGAAGGATGCCGTGCGCACGGACAATGGCACGGACATCGTTTTCGTCGTCACTGGCGATCACGTCGAGCGCCGGGCCGTGAGGCTCAGCCCGGGAGAAGGCGATGAGGCGGTCGTGCTCGCCGGTCTCGTTGGCGGTGAGCGGGTAGTCATTCAGGGGCCGTCGGATTTGGTCGATGGCGACGTAGTGGAGGTGACTCAACCATGAGCGATAACGGTTCGCTCGTCAGCGTCCGAGACGCTACGAAAACTTTTCGCCGAGGCTCGGAGGAGATCCGCGTGCTCGAGAGGCTGGATCTCGACGTCCCGGAAGGGGAGTTTCTCGCCCTCATGGGGCCCTCGGGCTCCGGCAAGAGCACCCTTCTCAACCTCATTGCCGGTCTCGATCGCCCGACGGACGGATCCGTCACCGTGGCCGGCGAGCGTATCGATAGGCTCTCACGGACCAAGCTCGCCGCGTGGAGAGCGCGCCACGTCGGACTGGTCTTTCAGTTCTACAACTTGCTTCCCGTGCTGACGGCTGAGCGCAACGTGGAGCTGCCGCTTCTCTTGACCCACTTGTCGCGGGCGCAGCGAAAAAAGCACGTGGATACGGCGCTCGGCGTCGTTGGGCTCACCCACCGCAAGGGGCACTACCCCCGAACGCTTTCCGGAGGTGAGCAGCAGCGCGTGGGTATCGCGAGAGGCATCGTGACGGACCCGACGCTTCTTCTCGCGGACGAGCCCACCGGAGATCTCGACCGCAAGTCGGGGGACGAGATTCTGGAGCTGTTGACGGCGCTCAATCGGGAGCACAACAAGACCATCGTGATGGTGACTCACGACCCGCACGCTGCCCGACGGGCGACACGCGTCCTGCACATGAGTGAAGGAAAGCTTTCGCAAGAGGCCGCCGAATGAAGTTCATGCGATTGATCGTTGCGGGCTTCCGCCGAAAAAAGATCCGCACCGTCTTGACGTTGTTGTCGATCGCGGTCGCGTTCATCTTGTTCGGGCTCCTCGCCGCGATCCGCCAGGCATTGAGTCAGGGCGTCGACGTCGCGGGGGCCGACCGACTGGTGGTGCGGCACAAGGTGTCGATCATCCAGCAGTTGCCCGGCAGCTATGAAGCGGACATGGAGCAGATCGACGGCGTCTCCGACGCGACGCATTCGAGCTGGTTCGGTGGGATCTACCAGGAGCCTGCGAACTTCTTTCCGCAGTTCCCGGTGCAGCCCGAAGAGTATCTCGCGATGTATCCCGAGTTCCTGCTGCCGGAAGATCAGAAGCAAGAGTGGTTTCGCACCCGCACGGCGGCCGTCGCCGGACGCGCCACCGCGGAGCGCTTCGGATGGAGCGTCGGAGACAAGATCCCCATCCAAGCGACCGCGTGGACCCGAAACGGTGGACAAAAACTTTGGGACTTCGATCTCGTCGGGATCTACGACGGAGCCGAGCAAGGAACCGACACCACTCAATTTCTCTTTCACTACGATTATTTCGACGAAGCGCGCGATTTCGGCCAAGGCTCCGTAGGGTGGTACATCGTGCGAGTGGCGGAGCCTGACGATGCGGTGAGGATCGCGACGGCGATCGATGGAGAGTTCGCGAACTCGCCGGCGGAAACCAAGGCCGAGACCGAGGGCGCGTTCGTGCAAGGCTTTGCCGATCAAATCGGAAATATCGGCGCCATCATCCAAGCGATCGTCGGCGCGGTTTTCTTCACGATCTTGCTCGTCGCCGGTAACACGATGGCTCAATCGGTGAGAGAGCGCACCGGGGAGTTCGCCGTTCTCAAAGCGGTTGGCTTCACCGACACCCACGTGCTCTCTCTGGTGCTGATGGAAGCGCTAGCGGTAGCGGCCCTCGGTGGGTTCGTCGGACTCGGGATCTCGTGGTTCATCATCTCGCTGGGAGATCCGACGGGTGGGCTTCTTCCGATCTTTTATTTCCCCCGCAAGGACATGGCGGTGGGGGTCGGCCTCGTGATTGCTTTGGGGCTATTGACCGGGCTTCTCCCCGCGCTCCAGGCGCGTCAGCTTCGCATCGCCGACGCTCTGAGACGACTCTAGGAGGCGCAGACCATGCTGAACTGGCTGACCCAAGTCTTCGCATTGACGCAGTTCAATATCCAGACCATCTGGCAACGAAAAGGATCGTCCGCCGCCGCGCTATTCGGTATCGCGGGGGTGGTCGCGGTTCTCGTGGGCGTGCTTTCGATAGGCAAAGGGTTCGAGCACGCGATGCAAGCTTCCGGTCGGCCCGACACCGCCCTGATCCTGAGGAGCGGGGCCGATAGCGAGATGATGAGCGGGCTCAGTCGAGACGTGACTCGCATTATCGGGGATGCGGAAGGCATCGCTAGAGGTGACAACGGTGCGCTGTCCTCGTCCGAGCTGTTCGTCATCATCAACCTCCCGAAGCGATCGACCGGAACCGACGCCAACGTCCCGTTGCGAGGGGTGGAGCCGCCGGCGTTCGGGGTGCGCAGCGAAGTCGAGATCGTCTCCGGCCGGAGCTTCGAGTGGGGTAAGAATGAAGTGATCGTCGGTGTCGGAGCCGCGCGGGAGTTTCGAGGCTTGGAGCTCGGCGGAGAGATACCGGTCGGCCCGGAGCGATGGAAAGTCGTCGGGCTCTTCGCCGCGGGCGGAGGGTTGTCCGAGTCCGAGATCTGGACGGATGCGGGTGTCCTCCAGCCGGCTTATCGGCGAGGGAGCTCGTTTCAGGCCGTCTACGCCAAGCTCGAATCCGCCGATGCTTTTCAGAGTTTCTCGGACCGGCTCACCACGGATCCGCGCTTGAACGTCAAAGTGGTGCGCCAGACCGACTATTACGCCGAGCAGTCCCAAGCGATCTCGGGCTTGATCAACGGCCTCGGCTCTCTCATCGCCGGCTTGATGGGCATTGGGGCGGTGTTTGGCGCGCTCAACACGATGTACAGCGCCGTGTCGTCCCGCACTCGCGAGATCGCGACGCTCAGGGCATTGGGATTTGGAAACGGCCCGGTCATCATCTCCGTGATGGCGGAGGCGCTCGTCATTGCCGTCGTGGGGGGGCTTGCTGGGGCGGGGCTCGCCTACCTCGCTTTCGACGGTTTTCAAGCGGCGACGATGAACTGGCAGAGCTTCTCCCAGGTCGCGTTCGCGTTCGACGTCACTCCGGCCCTCTTGGTGCAAGGGATCGTCTACGCGGTGCTCATCGGCTTCGTCGGCGGCTTGCTCCCGGCCATCCGAGCGGCCCGGATGCCCATCGCCGCCGCGCTGCGCGAAAGCTAGAGCGGGGTGCCCTGGGCGGGCCGGGGCTCGAGGTTGGGCATGACGAGCTGAATGGCGTGCGCTTCTATCGCTTCTCGCACCGCCGGCGAGGTCAGCGCTTGGAGCTCTTCGTAGCGTGGAGCGGTGTAGCCGCTCAGGGTCGAAAGCATGTCGTCCTTGCGCGCGGGATGACACATCAGCTCCGACGTCGTGTCGGGTAGGTCTCGGAGCACAGAGAGGAGTGCTTCGACATCGACGTGACCGCTGCCGTAGAAGGACTCGACGAATCTCTCCGGCGTCTCGACCCCGCTCTTTCGAATGACCCCTCGATTGAGAGGGTCCGTCGAGCGGACCGGAATCTTCAGCTGTGCGGCGCGTTCCAGCACGGCGACCAGGACGCCGGGGAGAACGTGGACGTGATGATGGCCGTCGATGTGCGTGGGCGGGCGGCCGAGCCCGCGCTCGAGGGCCTCGAGCTGAGCGTCGAGCTCTTCTCGTACCCTCTCCGGAGTCGCGCGCTCATGGGCACCGTGCCCGCGTCGCCGGAACCGACCCTCGTCATCGACGAGATCTCCGAGAGCCGCCGGCGGACCGACGGGGCGACCGAACGTCAACACGAAATGGAGTCCCACGGCGAGCGACGGGTGAGCTCGAGCGTAAGCGAAGGCCTCCGGTGCTGCCGGCGCGTTGACCATCACCGACGTCGCGGTCACGATGCCGTTCTCATGAGCATCGATGATGCCTTCGACGACCCCGGTCGTGAGTCCGAAGTCGTCGGCGACGACGAGGAGCTGTTTCATGCGAGCCACTATTCTAAGTAGGATGCACGAGAAATGAAACGAAGAATCCTGGTCTGCGCTTTGTTGGTGATAAGCGCGTGCGCGGCAACGAACCGCTCCGGCTCGACGACGCTCGAATCCACTTGGGTGACGGACACCCTCCGCTCGCTCACGCTCGAAGAGAAGGTAGGTCAAATGATCTATCCGCGCGCATCCGGCGAGTTTCTCAACGAGGCAGAGGCTGAAGCCGTCGATCTGATGGAAGCGACGCGCGCCGGCCGCATCGGCGGCGTCGTCTTCTTTCAAGGAAGCCCCTACGAGACCGCCGCGTTCGCGAACCGTCTCCAGCGGGCGTCGCGGCTCCCGCTCCTGATGGCTTCAGACTACGAGTGGGGCGCGGGCATGCGGGTCTCGGGAGCTTCGCGCTTTCCGAAGGCGATGGCGCTCGGAGCCGGCGGGACGATGGAGGATATCGAGCTCCAGGCAGAAGTCACCGCCCGCGAGGCGCGTGCTCTCGGGGTACATCTCTTGTTGAATCCCGTTCTCGATTTGAACACGAACCCGCGAAACTCAGTCATCAATACGCGATCCTTCGGGGCCGATCCCGAACGGGCATCGGAGCTCGGTGTGCGCTACATCCGTCGCGCGCAACAATCCGGAGTCTTGGCGACCGCGAAGCACTTCCCGGGTCACGGCGCGACGGTCGAGGACTCCCATGTGGGCCTGCCGGTCGTGACGCTCGATCGAGACCGGCTCGAAAGTGTCGAGCTCATTCCATTCCGGGCCGCCGTGGACGCTGGTGTCGCGGCCGTCATGACGGCGCACATCGCGGTGCCGGCGCTTGGCGGACCTGCGGATCTGCCTGCGACGTTGTCGAGTGACATCCTCCAAGGTGTCCTTCGCGGTGAGCTCGGCTTCGACGGCCTCATCGTCAGCGACGCCCTCGACATGGGAGGCGCGCGCAAGGGGAGATGGGACGGAGAGATCGCGGTCGCGGCGGTCAAGGCTGGCGTCGATATGCTCCTCGTCCCACCCGATCCGCGCGTGACCCATCGCGCGATCGTCACTGCGGTCGAACGGGGTGATCTGACCCGCGAGCGAATCGACGCGTCGGTGACGCGTATCCTGAAAGCGAAAGCGAGTCTCGAATTGGATCGAGCGCGACAGGTCAATCTCGCCGACCTGCCGCGACGACTCAACCCGCCTCGGGTGCAAGAGCGTATCGAAGCCATGGCGGCGCGCGCCGTCACCATCGTCAGCGATGAGGACGGCCTCTTACCCCTGTCGGCGGGAGGGGTTCCCGACCTGCTCCTCATCGAGCTCGTCTCGGCAGGCGATCGGGACGTCGAGCCCGACATCCTCGCCGAGGCGCTCGAAAGGCGGACCGGACGCTTCCGTCGGATCCGTATCGACCCGGACCGCGCGTCGGAGCTCGCATCGCTGAACCCCGAGCCTTCCGAGACCGTCCTCGTCGCGAGCTTTCAGCGAGCGCGCTACCTCATGGGCGCGGGCGCGGTCACGTCGCCCATCGAGGATTTCGTCAGGACGACGGTCGAGCGCGGCACCCCGCTCGTCTTCGCGAGCCTGGGAAATCCCTATGTGTTGAACGCAGTCAGAGTGGCGAGTACGAAGCTCGCGACCTACGATTCGGCGCCCGGCTCGCAGCGTGCCTTGGCGCGGGTCTTGTTCGGCGAAGTGGCCGCGTCCGGCAGGCTACCGGTCACGTTGTCCACAGAGTATCCTCGGGGGCATGGGATCGAGATGGTAGCGGGCCAGACGAAGCTCGAGCACCTCGCGCGTCCGGCGGAGGTCGGGATGTCGAAACAGGGGTTGGCCAAAGCGGCGTCATTGATACAAGACGCGATCGCGGACGAGGCCGCTCCCGGTGGCGTCGTTCTCATCATCCGTCGCGGTCGCATCGTGATGGAACGCGCGTTCGGACGGTTGAGCTACGACGAGGGCGCTGACGAAGTGACACTCGACACGCTCTACGACTTGGCCTCTCTCACCAAAGTCATCGTCACGACGACTCTCTCGATGATGCTCTACGAGCGCGAGCTCCTGGACCTCGACAGCCCGGTGCATGCCTATGTGCCCGAGTTTCGCGGGGAGCAAAAAGACACCATTCTCGTGAAAGACTTGCTCGCTCACACGGGCGGCCTCTTGTGGTGGACGGACTTGTACAAACAGTTCGAGGGGCTCGGTCCGGACGAGGCCCGGGCGGGCTATCTCCGCACGATCTACGAGCTGCCGCTCGACTATGAGCCGCGCTCGAAGATGGTGTACACGGATCTAGGCATCTTGCTGCTCGGTGAGATCCTCGAGCGCATCACTGGTAAGCCACTCGATGTGATGGCGGAGCAAGAGATCTTCGAGCCGCTCGGCATGACGGATACCATCTTCCGCCCCGATTCGACTCTCCTCGAGCGGATCGCACCGACGGAGCGCGACGAGTGGCGGGGGCGGGTCGTGCACGGGGAAGTCCACGACGAGAACGCGTTCGGGCTCGGCGGGATCGCGCCGCATGCCGGCCTGTTCTCGACCGCGAGAAGCCTCGCGCCATTTACCCAGATGCTTTTGAACGGCGGTGTCTACGACGGGAAGAGACTCATCAGCGAAAAAACCCTGGAGCTGTTCACCCGCCGGGCCAATCTCGTGCCGGGAAGCAGCCGCGCGCTCGGATGGGATACCCCCTCGGAGCCGAGCTCGTCGGGAAGATATTTCTCCGCATCTTCTTTTGGCCATACCGGATTTACGGGCACGTCGATCTGGATGGACCCGGAGCGTGACGTCGTCGCCATCCTCCTGACGAACAGAGTGCATCCGACGCGGGAGAACCGAAAGCTCTACGACGTGCGCCCCCTGTTTTACGACGCCGTCATTCAGGCCATCACGGATGAGACGACCCGGCCGCGCTCGGAGAATGAGTGAGCGTGAAGCGGAAGTTTGCGACGCGGGCGATTCACGACGGTGAAGGTCGTGACCCCGTGAGGGGTGCCCACAACACGCCTATCTATCAGACCGCGACCTTCGCTTTCGACACCGCGGAAGAGATGGCGGAGGCGATCCAAAACCCCCTCGACCACTTCTTTTACTCGCGTACGGCGAACCCCACGACGGCGGCGCTCGAAGCGAAGGTGGCGTCGCTCGAGAACATGGAGGCCGCGCTCGCGACGTCATCGGGGATGGCCGCGGTCGCACTTTCGATCCTCATCTCTGCGAAAGCCGGCGATCATGTCCTCGTGGGGAGCGATCTGTTCGTGATCAGCCGCCAGTTCTTCGAGAAGGACTGCCCTGATATGGGTATCGAGGTCACGTTCGTCGATGTGCGAGACCCGCACGCGGTCGAAGAGGCGGTCCAACCCAACTCGAAGGCTCTGTTCCTAGAGACGGTCACGAACCCGAACATTTACATCGCCGATCTGAAGGCGTTCAAAGAGCTGGCCTCCCGGCACGGCTTGACGCTCATCGCCGACAACACCTTCTTGAGCCCCGCGCTCTTCCAGCCACAGTCTTACGGCGCGGACCTCGTCCTGCACTCCGCCACCAAATATATCAGTGGTCACGGCGATACCGTCGCCGGGGTCCTCGCCGGCTCGGATGCCGCGATGCGCGCGGCCCGGCTCAAGCTCGACTCCTTCGGACCCTGCCCGAGTCCGCTAGCTTCCTGGCTCGTGATGCGCGGACTCCGGACGCTTCCTCTGCGCATGAGACAGCACTCCGAGAACGCTCTCGCTCTCGCGCGGTCTCTAGAAGCTCACGAGAGAGTCGAGTGGGTCAAGTATCCAGGCCTCGAAAGCCACCCGCAGCACGCCTTGGCCCGGAAGCTGTTGCCGAGGGGCGCGGGCGGCATTGTGAGCTTCCGTATCCGTGGCGGTGTCGCCGAGATGAATCGTTTCGCGAACGCGCATGAGCTTTTCGGCATCGGGGTGAGTCTCGGCGACGTGTGCACCCTCGTCTATCCGCAGCCGTGGCGAGACAATCTCATTCGGATATCGGTGGGGTGCGAGGACATCGAAGACATCACCAACGAGTTCGAGCGAGCGCTGGACGAAGTGTAGCTGGTCGAGCGGCGTTTGCCCGAGACCTAGCTAATTTCCTATCCTTACCGGCCTGACATCACCTCGACAAGAATTCTCGTCGAGTCGGCTATCGTTTCGTCAAAAGGAGACCCATGTCAAAAGCTCTCACGGGTGTACGGATCCTCGATATGACCCACGTGCAGTCCGGCCCGACTTGCACGCAAATACTCGCGTGGTTCGGTGCGGACGTCATCAAGATCGAGCGTCCCGGCGCCGGTGACGCGACCCGGGGTCAGCTGCGTGATATTCCGGATGTGGACAGCCTCTATTTCACGATGCTGAACGCGAACAAACGCAGCGTGACGTTGAACCCGAAGACCGAAGCGGGCAATCGGATTTTTGCGAAGCTCATCGAGGTCTGCGACGTGATGGTCGAGAACTTCGCCCCCGGGGCTATCGATCGCATGGGATTTCCGTGGGAGAAGATCCAGGAGATCAACCCGCGCATGATCTACGCCTCGGTCAAAGGCTTCGGTGCGGGCCCGTTCCAGGACTGCAAAGTCTACGAGAACGTTGCGCAATGCACCGGCGGCTCCGCTTCGACGACGGGCGAGGTGGACGGGTTTCCGATGGTGACCGGCGCACAGATTGGTGATTCGGGCACCGGTATTCATTTAGTCGCGGGCATCCTGGCGGCGCTCCTCCACCGGGAGAGGACCGGCAAGGGACAGCGCGTCGAATGCGCCATGCAAGACGCGGTGCTCAACTTGTGCCGGGTGAAGCTCCGCGATCAGCAACGACTGGCCCATGGGCCGCTCACAGAGTACCCGCAATATCCCAACGGGAAATTCGGAGACGCCGTGCCGCGAGCCGGTAACGCATCGGGGGGTGGCCATCCCGGCTGGATCGTGCGCTGCAAGGGATGGGAGAACGACCCCGACGCTTACATCTACGTCATCACCCAAACCCAGGCTTTTCCGCAACTGGCCAAAGCCATCGGACATGACGATTGGTTGGAAGATCCCGAATGGAGCACGCCCGAAGCCAGGCTTCCGAAGCTCGACCGCGTCTTCGCCGAGATCGAAAAATGGACCATGACGAAGGACAAGATGGAGGTGATGGACATCTTGAATCCGTTGAACGTTCCTTGCGGTCCGATCTTGTCGATGAAAGAGCTCGCGGCGGAGCCCTCGTTGAGGGAGACCGGGACCATCGTCGAAGTGGAACATCCCGAAAGAGGGAAGTATCTGACGGTCGGCAACCCCATCAAGTTGTCGGACTCACCCGCCGACGTCGAGCGCTCGCCTCTTTTGGGTGAGCACACGGAAGAGGTGCTTCGCTCGGTCGTAGGGCTCGACGAGAAAGAGATCGCGGCTGCCAGAGAGCAAGGCGCCATTTGAGCGCCGGGATTGGAAGCTCATCGCGATGACCTCTGCGAAGAAGAACGTCCTCATCCTAGGCGCGTCCTATGGCTCGTTAGTGGGCACCAAGCTGCTCATGGCCGGCCACGACGCGACGTTGGTTTGCACCGGGCCGACGGCTGCGCTGATCGAACGCGAAGGCACCCTCGTTCGGATGCCTGTCCGTGGGAGAGAGGCGCCTCTCGAGATCCGCTCCACCGATCTCGAGGGTAAGCTCTCGGCGACCACGCCCGAAGCCGCAGACCTGCCCCGCTACGATCTGGTCTTCCTCGGCATGCAAGAGCCGCAGTACGGAGCGCCGGGCGTTCGTGAGCTCATGCGTCGGGTCGCGGCCGCGAACATCCCTTGCGTCGCGATCATGAATATTCCGCCGCCGCCGTACCTCGAGCGGTTGCCTCGACTAGACGCTTCTGCACTCAAAGATTGCTATACGGACCCGTCCGTGTGGGAAGGGTTCGACCCAAAAAGAGTGACGCTCGCGAGCCCGGATCCTCAAGCGTTTCGTCCGCCGGGAGAGGGCAAGAACGTACTCCAAGTGGGGCTTCCGACGAACTTCAAGACCGCGCGTTTCGTCGAGGAAGACTCGACGGCGATGCTCAGAGCGCTCCAAGCCGACATCGAGGCGGTGCGATTCGACCCGGGTGACGGAGCCCTCGAGGTGCCGGTCAAGTTGAAGGTCCACGAGTCCGTGTTCGTTCCGCTGGCGAAGTGGCCCATGCTCGTGACGGGCAACTACCGATGTATCGGACGAGACGAGATGATTTCGATCCGAGACGCGGTGCACAAAGACGCCACGGCGTCTCGCGAGGTTTACGCCTGGGTGAGCGATCTCTGCATCGGTCTCGGGGCCGAGCCTGGCGACCTGGTGCCGTTCGAGAAATACGCGAAGGCTGCCGAAGGGTTGAAAAAGCCCTCTTCCGCGGCGCGTGCTCTGTTCGGCGGTGCAACCCACATCGAGCGAGTCGATTGCTTGATCCGCCGTGTGGCCGCACAAGCCGACCAACAGTCGCAAGTGCTCGACGAGGTCGTGGCTTGCGTCGATCAAAGACTCGCGATGAACCGACAGGCGTCCTAGGACGGGCTCACGGTTCGAGCCGAGACCCTGGACTTAGAGACATCCGAGACATTTCTCTCGTGTGAACCGGTCTCGAAGTCCGTTCCATCCGGTTCATTATCTCGATGTCAAGATAAATATCTGTTACCATCGGAAGATGAGCGACGAGACACGATCGCGCGCGATCGACCACGTCGCCTGGGTGCACTCGCAATGGATAGGCGAGATGCCGGACATCGACCTTTCGGGCTCCGGGATTATCGGCCGAGCCCGGCGAATTACGTTACTCGCGCGAGAGAGGATCGAAGCTGTTTTCGCGCGGCACGCAATAGATGCCGGAGAGTTCGACGTGTTGGCGACCTTGCGCCGCAGCGGTGCCCCGTTCGCGCTCCGGCCGACGGAGCTCTATCGGACGTTGATGATTTCTTCCGGAGGACTCACCGACCGACTCAAGAGACTGGAGACGCGGGGCTTGGTGAGACGGCGCGCATCGGATACCGACTTGCGCAGTCAACTGGTCGAGTTGACCGTCAAAGGACGCGACTGCGTCGAGTCGGCTTTCAAAGAGGACATGGCGGTGGAGAACGATCTCGTCATGGGCTTGACAGCGAAGGAGCGAGATCAACTAGCGCGGCTTCTGAAAAAGCTTGCCTTCACGCTCGAAGACCAAACGACTACCTAGTGTCCCGTCCCAGTACCTCGGTCCATTGATCTCGAGCCCTTTCGGTTCTCCTTGCCGCCGCCCCGTGGCATGCTTGTCGGGTAGGCTCCGTAGATGCAAATATATTGGAGCGGGACCCGACCGAGCCTTTACCACGTTACGACAACCCTACGAAGAAGATGAGCGATTGCGTGTTCCAAATACCGTTCTCAGCGCAGCGGCGCATGCGTGGCGTTCGGCGGAGAGTTCTTGACTAGCCTCCTTTATCTGATTTTCTTCTTCTCGGGCGTGGCCGCCCTGTTGTTCGAGACGTTGTGGTTTCGTCTGGCGGGGCTCTCGTTCGGCAACAGCTTGTGGGCGTCGAGCCTCGTGCTTGCGGCATTCATGGGCGGGCTCGGACTCGGGAACTTGTGGGCCGCTCGAAACGCGTGGCGGCTGAAGCGTCC
>JAJCXL010000059.1 GCA_029263435.1 Acidobacteriota bacterium
CGAGCGAGTGCTCTACATTCCGGCCGCCGATCCCCCGCATAAGCAGAGTGACGGAGTGACGGATGCGTCGCATCGAGTCCGAATGATCGAGCTCGCGTTGGCCGACGAGCCTGGATTCGACGTTTCACGCGTCGAGGTCGATCGGAGCGGTCCGTCTTATACGATAGACACGATGGAGGTCTTGCAATCGGAATTGCCCGACGCCCGGTTTTACTTCATCATGGGCTCAGACACATTTCGTGAGATCCGGACGTGGCGGAAGTGGGAGACCTTCTTGTCGTCCTACTCCATTGTGGTTCAACGAAGGCCTGAGATGCCTGAACTGCCTGTTGTCGATGATGCACCGAGTGGCCCTTTGCGAGACGTATTGACAGATCGCCCGGAGCTGTCAGGGCGGATGATAGCTGTGGCTCCCGACGCTATCGCGCAAGAGGAGGAGGGAATCTTCGTGCTCCAAAGTGCGATGCTGTCCGTTTCGTCTACCGCGATCCGTGAATCCGTACAGCGGGGCGGCTCTATCCGGTTTCTCGTGCCCGACCCCGTCGCGGCTTATGTCGAACACCACCATCTCTATGAGAAAGAAGGCTGAGAGGTTTGACCGATACCAAATTGACCCTCGACTCCGTTGGACCGGTCCTGCGCAGGGCTCTCGACGCGGCTCGAGACAAGAAGGCTTCCGATATCGTCGTTTTGGACATGAGTGAGCTCACGAGCTTCACGGACTATTTCTTGATTTGCACCGGAAATAGTCACCGACAGCTCGACACGATCGCTGAAGCGATTCAAGCCTCGCTCAAGGAAGTGAAGGTGCGCCCCTCCCACGTGGAGAGCTACCCCAAGGGCGAGTGGATCTTGATCGACTATTTCGATTTCGTCATACACATCTTCACCCCCGAAAGCCGCGCCTATTACGACTTGGAGCGGTTGTGGGGTGACGCGGAGAGACTCGCGGTGGCGAGCTAGCTCGAGCGGTGCCTTTGAGAGCCAAGCCAAAGGCTCGGCCGGGCGACGGCACTCTCATCGCCGTCGACCCACGGATGGCCGAGATCGTCCAGCTCATCGAGCGGCTCGGAAACGCGAACAGCAACGTCCTTCTGAGCGGAGAGAGTGGGACCGGCAAAGACCTCCTCGTACACGGGCTTCACTTTTGGGGTGAGCGCAACGCCCATCCTTTGACCAAAGTCGATCTCGCGAGCTTGCCCGCGACCCTCATCGAGAGTGAGCTTTTCGGTTACGAGCGCGGAGCGTTCACCGGTGCGACCACGTCCAAGCCGGGACGCCTCGAGCTGTCGGGGCAGGGGACTCTATTTCTCGATCACGTCGGAGAGTTGAGCCCCGCCCTCCAAGCGAAGCTCTTGCGGGTCGTCGAAGAACGGCGTTTCGAACGGCTGGGAGGGACCCAGGCGATCGCGCTCGAGGCGCGCATCGTCGCGACCGCGAGCGACGACGTGGAGCAGGCCGTAGCCCGGGAGCACTTTCGTCGCGACCTCTTCCATCGGCTCGGCGTCTTCTGGATTCGCCTTCCTCCGTTGCGAGAGCGCCCCGATGATGTGATGCCTCTCGCGAGGGCGTTTCTCGAGCATGAGATCGGGTGGCGCTCGCTCGCGCCCCTCTCGTTCTCGGACGATGTGGTCGAGCTGTTCGAGACCTACCACTGGCCCGGAAACGTTCGAGAGCTCAAAGCGGCGGTCGAGTACGCCACCTTGGTTGCGACCGGCCCTCAGATCACGCGCGTCGATCTCCCGTCGCACCTTCTCGATGTGTCCGAGATCTCGAGCCGCCCCGGAAAGAGACCGACTCTCGCAGAGATGGAGCGGCGCTATATCGCGCAAGTGCTCAAAGATGTGGGCGGCAACCAGACGCGGGCCGCCCAAGCCTTGGGTATTAGCCGCAAGTCCCTTTGGGAGCGTCGGCGAAAATTCGGTCTCGACGGCCCACGGGAGGAGGGGTAGTCGCGATGGGCGGCCTGTCGTTCGCACCGAGTAGCCTCGATGGGCTCGTTTCTCCCGCCGACGGCCGCGAATTGCTAAACTAGGTACGAGGCCACATGCGAGCGAGAACCGCTGTTACGATCATCGTCGTCATCGCGACCGTGTGGTTCATCGTCTCCACCATTCGGCTCAACGAGAGCCTGGTCGCTATCCGCTTTCCCTTGTTCCAGCCGGTCACGCTCGAGCTTTGGATGGTCATGCTCGCCGCTTTCGGCCTGGGGGCCGGTGTGATCCTGTCGTTCGACGTCGCCGGCAGTGCTCGTCGGTTTGCTCGTGAACGCCGCGTCCGGCGCGCGAGCGAGGCACATGCCCGGGTGGAAGAGCTCTACCTCGAAGGCGTGGAATCGATGGCCGGTGGCAATTTCGACAAAGCGCTAGCTCGATTCTCCTCCGTTTTGTCACACGAGCCCGAGCATGTCGACGCTCTCATCAAACAAGGTGAGAGCCTCAGGGCGACGGGGCGTCTTCGTGAGGCGGCCGACGCCCTCGAGCGCGCGTCGCGGCTCGCTCCCGAGCACCCGCTCGCGTTGTACTCGCTATCGGATGTCTATCTCGAGGCCGGCGCCGACGAGCGTGCGAAGCTATCGCTCGAGCGGATCGTTGAGCTTGCGCCCGACACCGCTCTTTCCGCGCGTGCGAAGCTGAGAGACCTCTTCGTGAGGCAGTTGCGGTGGGAAGAGGCGGACTCCCTTCAGGTCCGACTGGTCGACATGCTGACTCGTGACGACGAGCGAGCGGTCGAGCGCCAACGCGCCCACGGCATCCGGTTGGGACTCGGCATGTCGCGGCTTTCGAAAGGGGCTCACGCGGAAGCGATATCCATGTTTCGCTCGATCCTCGAGGAAGACGCGCGTTTCGTGGCCGCTTATGTTCATCTCGGCGCGGCCCAAGCGCTCGAAGGCGACGCCGACGGCGCGGTTCAGACGTGGAAGAAAGGCTTCGACGAGACGGGGTCGGTCGAGCCGCTCGTAGCCCTGCAAAACTTCTACTTGCGCAACGAGCAGCCCGAGGACGCGATTGGAGTGTGGAAGAACGCACTCGTCCTGTCGGATCACGAAGTGCCCCTGCGCTACTGCCTCGCAAAGTTGCACTACCGCTTGTTCATGCTGGACGAGGCATTACGCGAGTTCCACTTGATTGAAGATCGTGTGAGCGGCCTTCCCGCGCTCCATCTGTTCATGGCTCGTATCCTGGAAAGTAAGAACGAGCATTCGAAAGCCCTTGCAAAAACCAAGTTGCTCGTGGCCGAAGTCGAAGGGCTGGTGATGGATTACGTCTGCGAGAGTTGCAAGTGGCGTGCGTCTGAATGGGCGGAACGCTGCTCGCGCTGCGGACAGTGGGGGTCGGTCACGCTGCATTTGCCCGCGGCGAATAACCCCGAGCCCACGATTCAACCATCTCCGACCTGGTCGACCCCGTAGCGCCGCGGCGCGCGATCGCGCGTTCGGACCCTCGGGAGCTCTCGGTATCTCGGCATGGTGATGCCGACCACACCTCGATGGTGGTGGCCCGCGTTCGATCGAGACCGGTGGCCCGCCCTCTACGGAGACGGGGCGTCCGCGTTTTGTCGCAGGCTCGCCATATACAAGGCCACGGCCGTGCAGGGTCTTGGCGGGCTGCTCTTTCCAGCCGACTGCATGCTTTGCCAGAAAATGCTGGCCCGGCCGTTCGAGGGTCCGCTATGTCCCGATTGCGTCTCTCACTTGGCCTGGATTGAAGGGCCTTTTTGTGAACGTTGTGGGCTTCCCTATGCTCCGAGCGTTCGGCCGGGGCGTTGTGGTCCGTGCCGGCGGCCCGAGCGGAGGTTCAGGAAAGCGCGCGCGGGGCTCGTCTATGACGCGGACGTGCGCCGCCTACTCCACGCCCTCAAGTTCGGTCAATGCGAGCGCATCGCTTCGATCCTTGGTCGCCGCGTTGCTGAGCGCTGGCTTCGCCCGGGCGAGCTTGGACGCTACGACGCCATCGTCCCGGTGCCGTTGTCGAAAAAGCGCCGCCGGGAGCGCGGATTCAACCAGGCCGAGCGCATCGCGAGAGCCGTCGCGAAGAGCGCGGGTGCACCCGTGTGCTCTCGCGTGATTCGCAAAGTGGGAGAGCGCCCCCCGCAGGCCGGACTGTCGAGAGCGGCCCGACGTTTGAACGCTCGCTCGGCCTATCGTGCCCGAGTGCCGGCACCGCTCGAAGGCGCGGATGTCCTCCTCGTCGACGATGTCTTCACCACCGGGGCGACGGTGGATGCCGCTTCCCGCGCGTTGCTGGTGGCCGGGGTCGGGTCGGTCGACGTGCTGACCCTCGCGCGAGTGCCGTAGCCAGTTATCCCGCGTCCGGAGTCACGACTTGCGCCTAGGGGTTCAAGGTTGGAGACTGGAGACTCACGACTGTTAAGATAACGGGCCCAGAATCTCTAGGAGTTGATGATAGATGGCGAACCGGTGGACGGTACTGACGATCGCATCGATCTTTCTCATGGGCGGGGCCGAACGGGCTTCCGCGTGGAGCGAAGAAGGCGTTCGCCTCTTCATCGAGAAGGCTATCGACGCGCTCGACAACGAGATCGAAGACTTCTACGAGGAGCGGGAGCTGACTCTGATCGAGACCGCGACGGACCCTTCGATTTTCTCGCAGAGAATGATCTTCGAGATCGATCGGCTGGAGCCGTTTCCGTTTCTCGACGTGCCCACCGATCGCACGCGCGCGACGCGCAAGTACGGCGCAGAGGCTCTCGAGGAAGCGGGCGACGTACCCTGGCGACTCATCGACAGCTACCGGGCGTTGGTCGCGGCCTTCGAGGCGTCGGATTTCGAGAAAGTCGATATGCATTCCGCCGAGGTCGCTCACTACGTGGGCGCCATGTACGTACCGGTGAACGTCTCCAAGGACGGCGATGGGGAGCCGACCGCTCAGCATGGACTCCGAGAACGCTTCGATTCGAGGCTCATGGAAGTCTACGCCCGGGAAGTCGACATCGATACGCCCACCGCGATCTACTTGGACCGCCCGGAAGACTACGCGATCTCCATTCCGAGGCGAAGCTACGTTTGGGTCGATAACATTCTATATTTCGACTACTTGTCCCGGCTCGGGGTGAAGAGCTATGACCGGTACTACTATGAAGGCATGTGGCTCAAGGCCGAGCCGTTGCTAGAGCAACTGCTCACGAGCGCTGCGCTCGATACCGCCAGCTTCTGGTATACCGCCTGGGTCACCGCGAAGCGCCCCGCGCTCCCGAAGAAATGAACGGTGTCTCCGTAGCCCGACGAGAGACGAAAAGCCCAACGAGAGACGTAAGGACGATAGGCATTGCAGGCTAATCCGCTCGACGGAGCCGACATTCCAGACCTCGACGATCGGGGGCTCGTGGAGCTATGTCTCGACAATGGCGTCCGGATGGAGCTGGCCTGGGAAGAGGTCGTTCGACGGTTCAGGCGGCGGGTATTCGGCATCGCCTACAAATTCACCGGGCGCTACGAGGAGTCTCAGGATCTCACCCAGGAAATCTTTCTCCGGGTGTTCAAATCTCTCGACAAATTCGACAGCAGCGCCGACTTTGGCACCTGGCTCTATTCGGTAAGCCGCAACCATTGCATCGATCACTATCGGAGCGGGCGGCGAGAGCGAGAGCTCCTCGTTCGGCACGAGATCTCGTTTGAGGATTTCGCTTCGAGCAGGTTCGATCCCCATCGCGCGATCGAGGTGCGAGACAAGAAGGAGCTATTGTCCAAAGCAATGTCGCACCTGCCCGAGAAGTTGCGTCAGGCGGTCGTGCTCAGAGATATCAAAGGGTTCTCATATCAAGAGATCGTGGAGGAGCTCGAGCTACCCGAAGGCACGGTCAAGAGCAGAATCAATCGAGGGCGCCTCGAGCTCGGTCGCACCTTGATGGCTATGAAAAAGCCGAGCCCTCTCGATAAGGCGACGAAGGGAAATACTGCATGAAGCTTCAAATCGAATCACGAGACGATGTGAAGATCGTGAGAGTCCAGGAAGAGCGGCTCGTCTATGCGATGCTGAGCTCGTTCTTCTCCGAGGTCTCCTCGGTCATCGAGTCTGGTGCCGTCAAGCTCGTCATCGACATGGCGGAGGTCAGCTACATCGACAGTGCGTCGGTGGGCTGTCTCATGGACATTTACCGATCGGCGGATGAGCGTTCCGGCACCATCAAGCTCGTCGGACTCCAAGAGCGCGTGGAGACGATGGTGAGTATGACGGGCCTCCATAATTTCATGGAAATTTTTCGCGACGAATCCGCCGCCCTGGCGAGTCTAGCGGGTAAATGAGTTGAGGCGAAGGTGAGGCGGGTCCCATGAACAAAGTAAAAATGCTTACGGGTCAGGAGATCCCCCTCGATGGAGATCTACTTTTCATGTTGGAGTCGCTCTACCGGGAGGTCTCTCTCAAACGAGAGTTGAAAGGGACCTTCGATGACATGATGAGCGAGATCGTGAACATCGTCGACGGGATGGACGAGACCGCGCGGAAGCAATACTTGATCGAGAGCTTGTTCCTCAACACGGTGACTTATGAGAACGAGCGCTTGAGCGCCTATATGAAGAAGCTTACGAAAGAGGCGGGTGGTGACGAGGACGAATAGATCCTTCGGGCCCGCGAGCGCTGGCCGCAGCCTAAAGCTCGCCCTCATCTTGTCGTTGGCGTCTTCGGGGATGGGCTCGTCTTTCGCCCTCGCCCAATCCACCAAGAGTGCGAAGCCGGGACCGGCCATCGAGATCTCCCCCGACGTGTTCGACTTTGGCGGGGTCGCTCAAGATCAGAGGCTCGAGCACGTCTTTATCATCGAGAATATCGGGACCGAACCTTTGGAGATCCGACGCATCTCGACTTCTTGTGGATGCGCCGCAGCGGTTCCGGATTCTCGAATCGTCGAGCCGAGGGCGAGCACGCGACTCGTCGTCACTCTAGAGACGCGCAAGTACAAAGGTGTGATCGAAAAGAGTATCTCCGTCGCCTCGAACGATCCCGGACGCATACGGACCATCAAGGTCCAAGCTTTCGTCGAAGTGCCGGAGAGTTAGCCCGAAAAAGGCGAGTATGAGGATCGGGTCTCGACCAGCTTTGCGCCTAGCAGTCCGTGGTGAAAGTGGGGCGTCGCACCGAGAGGGTCGAGGCGCCCGGCTGACAAGACGCGACGATGGAGAATATTGGGCATATTTGAGGGAGGAGCAACGCAGTCAGACGGGATGCATCGCCCCTCGAATGCAGCCGCACTTTCACCACGGGCTGCTAGCGCGCGGTGCGGGCGAAGACCGGCTCAGCGACCTCCGCGGCGGCCGGAGCCGTCTCGGGGACCGTGGTGAGCTCCCAGCTGTCTTTGCTGTCCAGGATCGATTGCACCAGCTGGGTATGGAGCTCGTGACCCGCTCGCATCGCAACCACATGTGCGTGGATGGGCTTTCCCAGCAGGACGAGGTCGCCTAATAGGTCGAGGACCTTGTGTCTCACGAACTCGTCAGGGAAGCGTAGCGGGTTATTGAGTACGCCCGTCTCGCCCAGGACGACAGCGTTATCGAGTGAACCTCCGAGCGCGAGGCCCCGTTGCCGCATGATCTCGACGTCCTTCAGAAAGCCGAAGGTCCGGGCCGGCGCGATCTCATCGATGAAGTTCGCTTCATCGATCTCGGTGGAATATTCCTGGTGTCGCAACAGCGGGTGGTTGAAGTTGATCGTGTAGCTGAGTCGGAGCGTATCGCTGGGATAAGCCGCGACGAAACGTCCCTCGTGGCTCACCGTTAGCGGACTCGTCAACTTGATCACCGTCCTCGCCGCGGGGAGGTGGCGAATCCCGGCCTCGTGGATCAGATAGATGAAGGGCGCGGCGCTCCCGTCCATAATCGGAACTTCGGGACCGTCGAGGTCGATGAAGACGTTATCGATGCCCAATGCGCAGAGGGCGGCAAGCAGGTGCTCGACCGTCTCGATGCGGACGCCATCACGAGCTAGGCATGTCGCGTGGTTGATATGCGAGAGGTACTCGACGGTTGCGGGGATACGAAGATGGTTCTCGTCGAGCCTGCAAAAAACGATGCCCGTATCGGCCGGTGCCGGACGGAGCGCCAGACTGACCTTCCGGCCGGAATGAAGGCCGATCCCCACGCAACTCGTAGCTTCTTTGAGAGTTCTTTGCTTATCCATGCTATCGGTGTCGCCGCCGCGGTTCATGAGCTTTGACTCCCTCGTACGTAGCAACTATCGTGCCAGCGTCGCGAAAAAGTGGTCTTCTCTAAACCCCTGTGAACAAGAAGGGTTATGCTGCCCCTGTGTGACATCCTACCGATCTGTGTCTTTTTAGACACAGTGGATCGCGTGCTTGTGTATCTTTTACGCACCTCAGAGAGGTGGAAGGTCTGCCCTTTTCTGTTAAGATGAACCCATTCCCTATCAAGGAGTTGGCGCAACCTTTGCGATTCTCCGGAAAAACGGCCTTGGTGACAGGCGCGGCGTCCGGCATCGGCCGGAGCGTGGCCCACGCCCTCGCGGCCGAAGGCGCCGCGGTGGCCTTGAACGATGTCGCGTCGCTCGCCGAGGTTTCTAAGGGCATCGACAAGGATTTTCACTCGGAGCATCTCGCCGATGTGTCCGACTCCGCCGCCGTCTCTCGGATGTTCGACGCCGTCTTGTCGCGCTGGGGTCGGCTCGACGTCGTCTTCGCCAATGCCGGAATCAATCGCGACGGATTCGTGCATCAACTGTCCGATGAAGATTGGAATGCGGTCATGGGAGTCAACCTGAGCGGATCATTCTATGTCTGTCGGGAAGCTTTTCCAAGGCTCAAAGACGGCGGATCGATTGTCGTGACCTCTTCGGTGTCGGCGCTCGGCAATCTCGGTCAAGCGAATTACGCAGCGTCGAAAGCAGGGTTGTGGGGGTTGACGCGCTCGCTCGCGCTCGAGGGTGCGCCCCGCGGACTACGAGTCAACGCGGTCGCTCCCGGGTTTACGGACACCCCGATGGTGTCTGGGATCCCCGAGAAGGTTCGGGCGAAGCTCGTCCGACGGGTGCCATTGTCTCGGCTCGCACGGCCCGAAGAGATCGCGCGAGCCATGTTGTTCCTCGCCAGCGAGGAAGCGAGCTATATTACCGGTCAAGTCCTCTTCGTGGATGGCGGGGCGAGT
>JAJCXL010000060.1 GCA_029263435.1 Acidobacteriota bacterium
TCCCTCATCCGCGCTTCGGCCGAAGGCCGCGCATCACCGGTCTCAACCCTGAAACGGACTGTGGCGGCGAGACGTTCCTCCATTGGCACTCACCGCCTGCGGTTCGTATTCCGAACACGGCAATCGCAGCGGATCTGAGTAAGCAAACCGCGGCCACCGTACCGGTCACTCACTACTTCGACGTCAAACGGGACTGTGTGGACTGCGGCAAGCCGTTCCTGTTCTTCGCCGAGGAGCAGAAACACTGGTACGAAGAGCTCGGGTTCGGACTCGAATCGGATTGCGTCCGGTGCGTTCCTTGCCGCAAGAAGCAACAAGGCCTGGGCCGCTATCGTCATCGCTATGAAGAGCTGTTTCACGTCGCCGATAGAACGACTGAACAGAGTCTCGAGATGGCCGAGTGTTGTCTCGCTCTCATCGAGGCATCCGTATTTCACCGACGACAGCTCGAACGGGTGAAGATGCTGCTGAGGCGAGCCGGGGCAGCTTCCGAAGCTCGACAAGAACAAACGCTGGCGGAGCTCCGCGCGCGGCTAGAGGCTGCGGAGCGCGAAGGCTAGCTCTCGAGGCTCTAGCGAAATCCTCCATCCCGTAGTACGCTAGGGGCCTCTGGAGAGCTATTCTCAGAGGTCTGGAACCATGAGCGTATTCGAGCGATTTCGGCAGTCCCCGCGATGGCTGATACTGTTCGTTTGCGTGGCCGCGCTGGCTGTTTCAGCGGCCGCGTTCCTTCCGCACGACGACACTGGCGGCGAGGACCTTGATTGCCTCGTATGCAAAGCCGGTCAAACCTCGTTCACCGATCTTTCGGTCGTGGACGCGGGCGAGCCACCTGTCCTATGGACATCCAAGGGCCCGGAATACCGAGCTCCGCTCGTTCATGAGCGGGTTCTCGAGACCGGCTCCCCGAGAGCACCTCCCGCATAACTCCGCCGTCGACGCTCATCCGACGACGCAACGCCCTCGTCGGGTGCCCCACAGCAGAGTTTTCTTATCGAAGCAGGAGTTGGCTCTTGAAGGCCTTACTTTTTCTAATCATTTCGTCATCGGCGCTCGCGCCGACAACCGCCTGGGCGCAGTCCTTGGGGAGCGTGACCGGGACCGTCACGCTCGACTCCACCGGAGATCCTGTCCACGGAGCGATCGTGCTCCTGATCGGGCTTGGTAAATTCACGACCACCGATGGCGACGGCCACTTCACTATCAACAACGTCCCACCGAGCACTTACCAGCTCTTGGTCGAACGAGAGCATCTCTCCGCTGACCGGCTAGACGTGACGGTGGGCGAAGGCGAAGCGGTGGAGGTCGCCGTGATGCTGTCGCTGTCGCCGATCCACGAGCAGGTGACGGTGACCACGAGCGCTCGGGGCGAGTCCACCGCGATGGAGCAGTTCAATGCAGTGACGACCCTCGACTCGTTCGACCTCTCGAGAGACATGTGGGGAAACATCGGCGAAGCACTCCAAAACGAAGCGGGTGTGTCGAAAAGAAGCTTCGGGCCGGCAGCAAGCAGGCCGATTATTCGCGGCTTCGATGGTGACAGGGTGCTGATCATGCAAGACGGTACTCGAACCGGCGATCTGTCGAGTCAGTCGGCCGACCACAACGTCACGATCGACCCCGCCAATCTCGAGCGGATCGAGATCATCAAAGGGCCGGCGACGCTCCTCTATGGCTCGAACGCCGTGGGCGGCATCGTGAACACCATCAGCCCGCAAGACAGCTTCCGACGCTCTCAACCGCAGGGCATGCGAGGACAGATGGTCGTGGATGGCGGCTCGGCCAACCAGCAGCTCGGCGGCAACACCAATCTCCGCTACGGCAGCGGTAAGTGGATGGCGTGGGGTAGCGGTGGAACCCGACGCACGGGTGACTACGACACCCCCGAGGGCAAAGTCGGCAACTCCAAGTCGGAGCTTACCAACGCGGGCGCGGGCATGGGCTTCTACGGAGAACGCGCTTTTGTCTCGCTCGGATACGGGATCGAAGACGGCCAGTTCGGCATTCCCGGAGCCTCGGAGCTTCACGGTGGCGAAGAGGGGTTCTTTCTCGATAACGAGCAGCGTCGCCAGCACGTGCGAGTGGACGTTGGACTCCAGAACCTCAACAACGCGTTCCTTGACTCCGGGCGGATCATCTTTCAGCGCGTCGACTACAACCACCGAGAGATCGAGACGGATGAAGGGGTCGAGTCCATCGGGACCGTGTTCAACAATGACATGTATCTCCTCCGAGCCGAGCTCGAGCAGCACCGGACGGAGAAGCTGACGGGCCGGTTCGGATTTTGGTACAAGAACCGTGACTACCTCGTGGTAGGAGCCGAGGCGCTGGCGCCTCGCACGAAGCAAAACACGTTCGCGGCCTTTGCCTATGAAGAGCTGGAGCTCGCCGAGTCCTTCACGCTTTCCTTCGGTGGCCGGGTCGAGGTCAACGACTACGATCCGGAAATGCGTCGCGAGGAAGACGATGCCTTGGCGCCGGCTGCCATTCCTCGAACGTTTACCGGTCTGTCGGCCGCGGCCGGCCTGCGTTACGACCTCAGCCCCAGTGCAGCGATCGTTTCGAACGTGACCAGTTCTTATCGTGCGCCGGCTCTGGAGGAGCTCTACAACTACGGCCGTCACATTGGTAACCTCGCCTTCGAGATTGGAGACCCAACCCTCGAGCGGGAACGCGTCAACGGCGTGGATCTCGGGGTGAAAGGGCGTACGCGCGCGTTCGATGCGGACTTCAACCTCTTTTACTACAAGATTGAGAACTTCGTTTTCCCGTTCTTCGAGGACGTGATTATCGATGGGCTGAGACTGGCACCCTTCAATCAAGATGACGCCCGCTTCGTTGGATTCGACGCGCAGGCGAACTTTCGGGTCGCGGAGTATTTATGGCTCAAGGCGGGCTTCGGTTTCGTCAATGCGAGGCTGACCGCAATCGATGAGTACGTACCGCGGATCCCGCCTTTTCACGGCCGGCTCGAGCTGGAGATTCCGTACAAAGGGTTGACGGTCTCGCCGGAGATAGTCTGGTCGGCGAGTCAGGACAAGCTCTTCAGCACCGGTGAGACCTCAACCGATGGATACGTCGTGCTGAACGTGAAAGCGCAGTACACGCTCCCACGCACCCATCAAGCCCACATCTTCGCGGTGAATGCCTACAACTTGACCAACGAGCTCTATCGGATGCACACCAGCTTCATCAAAGAGTTCGCGCCGGAGATTGGACGCGGGATCAAATTCACCTACTCACTCCGCTTCTTCTAGAATCGTGATGATGCAGAAAGCGAAAGGGGCCGCGTTCAAGGCGCTGCATGAACGTGAAGGCGCCTTCATCATTCCGAACCCTTGGGATCTCGGCTCCGCCGTTTTGCTGGAGACGTTTGGTTTCGAAGCACTGGCCACGACGAGCTCAGGTTTAGCCTATAGCCTCGGGCGCCGAGACGGCGAGGTCACGCTAGAAGAAATGCTGACGCATTGCCGCCAACTGTGCGACGCGACCGAGCTACCCGTGAGCGCGGATCTCGAGAACGGCTACGCGGACGACCCCAAGGGTGTCGGCGAGGCCGTGACTCGTGCGGCCGAAGCCGGGCTGGTCGGTGGCTCGATCGAGGATTACCGTGGCGGCGCGGACGCGACTATCTATGATCTCGAGCTGGCGGTCGAGCGCGTCGCCGCCGCCGTCGAAGCTGCACGCGCACTTTCGTTCGACTTCTCGTTGACGGCACGCGCCGAGAACTTGATCCGAGGGCGCATGGATCTCGACGACACGACGCGCCGCCTGCAAGCGTTCGAAGCGGTGGGCGCCGACATCCTTTATGCCCCCGGACTCACGAGCCTCGAGCAAGTGAAGGACGTGACGTCCGCGCTAAAAAACCCCGTGAACGTTCTCGCCCCGCTCATCGAAGGTGGGACCCGAGACGCGTTGGCCGCGGTGGGCGCGAAACGCCTCAGCATCGGTGGGGCGCTCTCCCGAGCGGCCTTGGCACCGGTTCTCCGGGCGGCCGCCGAGATGCGCGACAAAGGGAGCTTCGGCTGGACGGCGGATCTCGCCCCAAGCGCTGAGGTCGAGAGGCTGTTTCAAACGCCCAAGGGCCGATGACTTCGCGGCCCCTCCTCATGTTATGCCTCCTCCTGGGCGGCGGATGGGGCTGCACCCCTTCCAGAACTTCTCACGATTCCGAAGACGCTGCATTTCGAAAGGTCATGGAAGAACTGGCGGACGCATGGAATCGCGGAGACGCACGGGCGGCCGCGAATTGCTTCACTGAGGACGCCGTCTACTCGGAGCCGCCGGACCGGCAGCTCTTTCACGGACGCGACGCCCTGTTCGAGTTCTTCGGCGGAGACGACGGCCGTGCGGGCGCGATGCAAATGGAGTGGCACAACCTCGCCTATAACCCAGAGACCGCAGTCGGCTTCGGCGAGTTCTCTTTCACCTACGGCTCGACGTCCCACGGAATCGTCGCGGTCAAGCTCCGGGACGCCAAGATCGCGAACTGGCGTGAGATTTTCTACGACTCCGAGCTCTCGTGGGATGCGTTCGTCTCGGAGAATCCTTTCTAGCACCGGTCCAGCATAGCGAGTCTCCACGCGAATCAGGGTAAGATGCCGCTGCTCGTCAACGGGCGTGGAGGCTCTCATGAAAGAAACAAGAAATCTCAGACAATATCTGAATCCGTCCGTCGGATTTTTTCTCCTGATCGCGATCGCCGCCTGCTCGGGCCCTGCCTCGGAGCAAGCTTCGGCGCCGGCGAGTACCGCTACCGTCTATGAGGGCGCCCGGCTCATCGTCGGGGACGGTCAAGTCATCGACAATGCCGCATTCGCGGTCGAGGACGGACGCATCGTGGGCGTCGGCGCCTCCGGTGAGATCACGGGTGCAACCACCGTGAACCTATCGGGGATGACAGTAATTCCCGCTATCATCGATGCGCATGTACATCTCGGTCAGACACGCGAGGCGGTCCTCGAAGACCTCGAACGTCGTGCCTATCACGGGATCGGAGCCGCGATGAGTCTTGGGCTCGACGCCGAAGGTGCCCCCCTCGACTTGCGTGCCGACGGTCGTTACCTCTCGGCCGGACGCGGCATCACGACGCCCGAGGAAGGGCGCTCCGAAGTTCCGCATTGGGTGACGACCGAGGAAGAAGCCCGTCAAGCCGTCCGCGATGAAGCGGCGCGAAACGTCGACATCATCAAGATCTGGGTCGATGATCGCGGCGGCCAGTACGAGAGGATGACGCCGGAGCTGTATGGTGCCGTCATCGACGAAGCGCACAAGAACGACCTTCGTGTCACCGCCCACATTTTCAAGCTCGAGGACGCCAAGGGGCTCATCCGAGCGGGCGTCGATGTTTTCGCCCACGGGATCAGGGACCAGGACGTCGACGATGAGCTGTTGGCGCTGGTCAAAGAATCCAACGTCGTCCTGGTGCCCAACATGCCGGGTCGCGGGGTGCCGACGGAGCTCGATTGGTTGAGCGGCTATTTGTCCGACGAAGAGCTCACAGAGATGAAAGCCTCTGCCACCGCCAACCCCGAAGCGCAAGAGCGCTTCGGCATCCAGGCCAGAAACCTGGCTCGCCTCAGCGCGGAAGGCATGACCATCGCCTTCGGTACCGACGGGAACAATCCATGGGCTCCGCACGTGGAGATGGAAGATATGGTGGCGTCAGGAATGTCGCCGGGAGACGTCCTCGTCGCCGCGACGCGCAACGCGGCCGAGGTCGCCGGTTTCACGGAGATGGGAACCATCGCTTCCGGAAACAGAGCGGACTTCGTCGTGCTCGAGGCGAACCCTCTCGATGACATCACCAATACGCGACGGATCGCGGATGTCTATCTCGACGGCGAGAAGATAGATCGCGCCGCTCTACGGGCCGGGTGGGCCGGCCAGAGCTCGAACTGAGATCCTTGCGCCGCCGCACGGCGTGAAGCGATTGGCCGGCGACTCGTTCGCAGAGGCGGAGAACATGAAGAATCTGGACGCGACCGAGAACCCATCGCCCTCGGAGCTCATCGACGAGAGGATTGAAGAGCTCGCGGACTGGCGCGGGGAGACGTTGCGCGTGATCCGCAAGCACATCCAAGATGCGGACCCGGACGTCGTGGAAGAGGTGAAGTGGAGAAAGCCGTCGAACTCGATGCTGGGGGTTCCGGTATGGTCCCACGACGGGATTCTCTGCACCGGAGAGACCTACAAGGACAAGGTAAAGCTGACCTTCGCCAAGGGAGCCTCATTGCCGGACACGAGCAAGCTCTTCAATTCGAGCCTCGACGGCAACACCCGGCGCGCGATAGACATCCACGAGGGTGAGAAGCTGGA
>JAJCXL010000061.1 GCA_029263435.1 Acidobacteriota bacterium
AGCCTCGGCTCATCGAGTTGTTATAGTACGGGCAGATTTTAGAAGGAGATCTCATGAAGTTTTTCCTGGATACCGCAAATGTAGACGACATCCGTGAGCTCTCCGCGATGGGATTGGTCGACGGCATCACGACCAACCCGAGTCTTCTCGCAAAAGAGCCCGCGCCGGATCGAGAGATTTACGAGCAGATTTGCGCGCTCGTCGAGGGGCCGGTGTCGGCGGAAGTCGTTTCGACGGATTGCGATGGCATGGTTCGAGAAGGCCGAGAGCTCTCCAAGATCGCGCCTAATATCATCGTCAAGTGCCCGCTCATCGAAGAAGGTCTGAAGGCCGTGCGGGTCCTGAAAGAAGACGGCATCCGCGTGAACGTCACCTTGTGTTTCTCGGTGCCTCAGGCGATCTTCGCCGCCAAAGCGGGTGCGTACATCGTCAGTCCCTTCGTCGGTCGGCTCGACGACATCGGGACCGAAGGCATGGACCTCATCAGTGACATCCGACTCGTGTTCCAAAACTACGGCTACGAGACGGAGATTCTGGTGGCGAGCATTCGTCACCCACTCCACGTGATCGAAGCGGCACGGATCGGCGCGGATATCGCGACTCTTCCCGCGAACGTCTACCGCTCGCTCTTGAAGCATCCTCTCACCGATATCGGCCTTCAGCGCTTCCTCGACGATCACGAGAAGGCCAAAAAAGCCGGCTCGAAGAGCTGAGCCGCGTCGTATGTCGACTCGCGATCCCATTTCAGAGCTACGAGAGCGCAACGAGCTCGCCGAGGTGTCGGGGGGTAAGGAGCGCATCGAGCGCCAGCACGCATCCGGCAAGATGACCGCGCGGGAGCGCATCGACGCTTTCGTGGACGACGGTACGTTCGAAGAGCTCGGTCGTTTCGTGACTCACCGGTCGAGCGATTTCGGCATGGCCGATCAAAAGATCCCAGGCGACGGGGTCGTGACGGGCTACGGCAGGGTGGATGGCCGCCTCGTCTATGTGTTCGCCCAAGACTTCACCGTCTTCGGAGGATCGCTCTCCGGGGCCTATTCAGAGAAGATCGTGAAGGTCATGGATCTGGCGATGCGGCAGGGGGCGCCCATCGTCGGGCTCAACGACTCCGGTGGCGCGCGGATTCAAGAAGGCGTCGTCTCGCTCGCGGGCTATGCCGACATCTTCTTGAAGAACACGCTCGCCTCGGGTGTCGTCCCGCAGATTTCGGCGGTGATGGGTCCGTGCGCCGGCGGCGCGGTCTACTCCCCGGCGATCACGGATTTCACATTCATGGTGCGAGACACGAGCTACATGTTCGTGACCGGGCCTGATGTCATCAAGACGGTCACCCACGAAGAGGTGACCATGGAGGAGCTCGGAGGCGCTTCCACTCACAATGAAGTCTCCGGCAATGCTCATTTCCTCGCCGAGGACGATCGTGAGTGCCTGAGCCGGATCCGGGAGCTACTCTCGTTTCTTCCCAGCAACAACTTGGACCCGCCGCCTTTCGTACAGTGCTCCGATCCTTGGGACCGGGCGGACGACGCGCTCGACGCGATCATCCCGAGCGAGTCCGACCAGCCCTACGACATGAAGCAGCTCATCGCCGGGATCGTCGATGAGGGCGTGCTCCTCGAAGTGCACGAGCATTTCGCCCAAAACCTCGTCGTGGGCTTTGCTCGCCTCGACGGTCGCCCCGTCGGCATCGTCGCGAATCAGCCGATGGTGTTGGCCGGCGTGCTCGATATCAACGCGTCGGTCAAAGGGGCGCGCTTCGTTCGCTTTTGTGACGCGTTCAACATCCCTCTCGTGACGTTCGAGGACGTCCCCGGATTCTTGCCGGGCACCGACCAAGAGTGGGGCGGTATCATCCGCCACGGGGCCAAGCTGTTATTCGCCTATGCGGAGGCAACCGTGCCCAAAGTGACGGTCGTGACTCGCAAAGCCTACGGGGGCGCCTATTGCGTGATGGCGAGCAAGCACATTCGCACGGATCTCAACTACGCCTATCCGAGCGCGGAGATCGCTGTCATGGGGCCGGAAGGCGCGGTCAACATCCTTTATAAGAGCGAGATCGCCGAAGCGGACGATCCTGAAGCTTTCCGGCGGGAGAAGATCGCCCACTACCGGGAAAAATTCGCCAATCCCTATATCGCCGCGGAGCGAGGCTATCTAGACGAGATCATCGAGCCGCGGCAAACGCGGGGCAAGCTCGTCACCGCGCTTCGATCTCTCGAGAACAAACGGGACAAGAACCCCCCGAAAAAGCACGGCAACATTCCTCTCTAGTTTTCCAGTCTCGAGTCTCTCGTTCTTCTTCTGTCACTGATTGGGGAAGGTAGATGTTCGATAAAGTCCTCATAGCGAATCGTGGTGAGATCGCCGTGCGCATCGCTCGCACGTGCAGAGATCTCGGAATCCGGACGGTTGCGGTCTTTTCTGATGCCGACAGGCAGAGCTTGCACGTACGCATGTGCGACGAAGCCGTCCGCATCGGCCCCGCTCCGTCGTCCGAAAGCTACCTCGTCGCGGAAGCGATCTTGGCAGCCGCGAAGCAGACCGGCGCCCAGGCGATCCACCCGGGCTATGGTTTCCTCGCGGAGAATGCTGCCTTCGCTCGACTAACGACGGAGGCGGGTCTCGCCTTCATTGGTCCGAGCTCCGCGGCGATGGAGCTCATGGGGGACAAAGCTCGCGCGAGAGAGATGGCGGAGCGAGCCTCGGTTCCGACGGTGCCCGGCACCCCTCCCATCGAAGACGCGGCCGCGGCGAGCGCGGCGGCGGAAGCAATAGGCTTTCCGCTCCTCGTCAAGGCGACAGCGGGGGGAGGCGGCAAGGGCATGCGTTTGGTCGAAGACGCGGCAGCGCTTCCTGGGTTGTTCGACCAGGCCCGATCGGAGGCGATGGCGAGCTTCGGCAACCCCGCCGTGATCTTGGAGAAGTTCATCGAGCTCCCCCGCCACATCGAGTTTCAAATCGTCGCCGACCATCACGGAAACGTCGTGCACCTGTTGGAGCGCGAGTGCTCGGTGCAAAGGCGGCATCAAAAGCTCATCGAGGAGGCACCGTCATCGTTTCTCGATGAAGAGCTTCGCTCCCGGATGGGGGCGGCCGCGGTCTCGCTCGCCTCCGAGGCCTCCTATCGGAATGCAGGGACGGTCGAGTTCTTGGTCGACCCGGACCGCAACTTCTACTTTCTCGAGATGAACACCCGTCTTCAAGTGGAGCATCCAGTGACCGAGCTCATCACCGGGATCGACCTGGTCGAGCTCCAGCTCGAGATCGCCTCCGGCGCGAAGCTTCCTTTCGTCCAAGCCGATATCAAACCTCGAGGCGCGGCGATGGAGCTACGGATCACGGCGGAAGACCCGTTCGACAACTTCGTGCCGTCGGGAGGGCGCATCCGCTATCTGCGCGAAGCCGAAGGGCCTGGTATTCGTAACGACAGCGGTATCGCGACCGGCTCGGAGGTCACCCCCCATTACGATCCACTCATTGCTAAACTGATTGTGGCTGGGGATGACCGACAGCAAGTGCTCGCGAGAGCTCGACGGGCGGTCCGGGAGTATCAGATTGATGGCGTTTTCACGACGTTGCCGTTTTTCAGTCGGATGCTGCGAGACGACCGCTTCGTGGCGAACGCCATTGATGTGTCGTTCGTCGATAGGCATTGGATGAGCGAAATGGCCGTTGCTCCCATCGCAAGGCATGAGGAGCTCCTCGAAGTGGCGTTAGCCGCTGCTGCCGTGTCGAAAGCATCGCCCGCGATCCGCGAGGGGGGCGTGCCGGCCGAGAGCTCTCGGTGGAAACGTTTCGGCCTCGAAGACCAGCTGGGAAACAGGTAACTTACGTCCATGGCAAGAAAGACGAAGCTCTATCCGATCGACGGCGGCGAGGCCTACATGGTGACCGTCGAGCGTGCCGCTTCCGGCCACCGCGCGAGCTCCGAGGCGCCGGATTTCGACGCGCACGTCGCGACGCAAGGGCCCGGCAGGATGTCAGTCGTCACCGAGAAAGGTTCCTACGAGGTCTCCGTGGAGCGCCGCAATGGTGAGATCGCCGTCAAGATCGAGAACGAGTGGTTTCGTTTCAACGAGGAGCGCGAGAGCGCCGACATCGCTCCGCGCTCGAGGGCGCGAGCCGAGGTCAAGGCTCCGATGCCGGGCAAAGTGGTCCAACTACTCGCGAACGTGGGTGAGAAGGTCGTGGCGGGGCAGGGAATTCTCTTGTTCGAAGCCATGAAGATGCAAAACGAGATTCGAAGCCCGCAGGACGGCGTCTTGTCTTCCATGGCGGTCGCCGTGGGGCAGACTATCGATGCGCGCGAGCGCCTTTTTGTCATCAAAGGAAATGACAGCTGAATAAATAGTGATGTTGACCTAAACTGAAATGAGCGTTTGGCGGCGACGGATCGTCCGGTTTCTCGGGTGGTGGATTGCGGCCTTTGCTTCGATCGGGGCCGTTGCAGTGATCGTTCTTGCCGGCTACCTGCTCGTGTTCGACTACCCTGAGACACTTCGGGTGCGGCTGGAGCAAGAGCTCACTCGACTCTCCGGTGCTCCTGCTAGAATTGGGTCAATCACCCTAAACATCCCGAATTATTCCTTCGAGCTTCGTGGCATTCACGTGGCGCGCCCCCCGAGCGAGCCTGACGGGGAGGAGACCGTACTCCTCAGCGTCGAGCGGATTCTGGGGCGGTTGCAGCTCGCGGAGATCATGCGGCTCCGGCTCCACTGGACCGAGATCGCGGTCCAAGGCCTCAGGGTGCGGTTGGACAGCGGCGCCGATTCCGCGGTGAACCTGACGCGCGAGTTGCCGGAATCCTCCGCTTTCGCTTCCGCCGGGTTTCAGATCGTCGCCGATCGCATCTCCCTGGAAGATGCCGTCTTCGAGCTGTCGAGCACGAGCGTTCCTTGGAAGCTCAATGCGTCCGGGCTTCGCTTCGCGCTCGAGAGAGAGCGCGGCAGCTACAAAGGAGACATCGCCTGGGATGAGGGAGTTTTTTCGATCAAGGACCATCCTGAAATGCGGGGCTCGGCCTCGGCGACGATCGAGCTCGCCGGGGGAGAGTTGTTCGTGCATGAGGCGAGCGCGACGTCGGAGCTCGGCTCGCTCACCGCGAAGGGAAAGGCGAGTCTGTTGGGAAGTGCTACCGGTCGATTCGATCTCGAAGCTTCAGGCGAGCTCGACCGGGTGGCGGCAACGTTGCTCGGTCTTGGTGATGCCGCGCGCTCACTGTCCGGGCGAGCGGAGTTTCGAGGCTCGCTCGACCTCACGACGGACAACACCCAGCTGGAGGGTACGGTGGTGCTCGAGAGCGGTCGAGCCTTCGGGCTTCCGTTGACGGATTGGGGAGCGCAAGTGTTTTGGGACCGGCAGCTCCTTCAGATCTCGCTCGCTGAAGGGCACCTTGCTTCGGGACGTGCGCGGTTGCAGCTCCATCAGCCGCTCCCGGCGGCGGACCACATGGCCGCGGTCGAGATCGATCTCGCCGACGCGTCCTTGAAAGCCATCCTCGACAGCATGAACGAAGGACCGACTCCCGTCCGGTCCCGGGTGTCGGGCCAGGCTAGCTTGTCGTTTTCTTACGCGACCCCGGAGCGCGTCGATGGGTCGTTCCGACTCGAAGGCGTCCCAGCGGAGAGTGATGCGCTGGAGACCGCGGTCTTCTTCGACGCGATCGGTGAGGTGTCCGGTGGGGATATCGAGCTCACTTCCGCTTCGTTCGGCACCCATACGCTTCGTGGAAGTCTGTCGGGCACCTACCCCCGAATAGGCGATCCCTCCCTTAGGGTCGACGTGAGCTCGGAAGATTTGTCAGAGATGGACCGATTGGCGCGCGAGGTCCGGAGCCTCGTCCGAACAGAGGGAGAGCCCGACCCCGAGCTATGGGGGATCTCGGGGGAAGGGCGCGCGGAGGGGACTTTGACCGGCCGGCTGCCGCATCCGAGCTTCGAGGGAGACGTCGTTGCGAGCGGGCTTTCCTTCGACCGGCTTCACATCGACAGTGTCCGCGGCACCGCCGTCATGACCCGCCAGCAGCTAGCACTCGACTCTTTGATCGGGCACAAGGGAGACGGCGTCGCAGAAGGGGGAGGGACGATCGCTCTCACCGGCGCGCTCGGCTCCCGCGACTTCGACGTGCGTTTGTCGTTGTCCCATTGGCCGGCCTCCGACCTTACGACCCTTCTCGACTGGCCCGCGCCCATCGAAGGCGACATGGACGGAGACCTCGATTTGAGGCGCTCAGGGGGGCGAGTCCTCGGGACCTCTCGAGTGACGCTGTCCGCCCCGGTCATCCTCGGCGAGCGCTTCGACCACGCGCAGGCCGAGATCGTCTTCGACCCGCGCGGGGCTTCTCTTCGAGACGCGACCCTGGTGCGCGACGGGATCCCTCTTCGTGGCGCGCTGGTCCTCGACCGCACCTCGGGCACCGTCACCGGTCGCCTCGAGGGCAGACGTTTCCCTTTGGCGGGCACCGAGATATTTGGCCTAGCCGTCGACGGGGAGCTCGATCTCCGCGCGGAAGTTTCCGGCACCACGGATGAACCGATCGTCGATCTCTCGGGAAGCCTACACACGCCGCGCCTCTTCGGAGCCACCATTCCTGACGCGTCGATCTCCGGGCGCCTCGCGGACGGGCGGTTCGAGGTCGAGGCTCGAACCGGCGATGGTCTTTCTCTTTCCGCGACCGGACGCACCCGAGGCGACGTACCCGTGTCAGGTGTTCTCCGCTTCCAGCAGCTGGACACGAGCCCATGGCTCGCACAGATTTCAGAGCAGCTCGTTTCCTCGACGAAAGTCTTTGCCACCGGCGAGGCTCGGTTCGAGTCTTCGCTTCGGGACGGCGAGGGGTTCCGAGCGGAGGCGACCCTCGCGGAGGTTATCGTCGAAGGTGAAGCGCAGCGGTTCACGTCGCTGGCTCCGGTCGACGTCCAGCTGCAAGACGGCGTTCTTTCCATCCCCACGCTGTCGCTCGCCCGCGATCAGAGCCAAGTCGAGCTGTCGGGCTCGGTCGACTTCACCGGCAAGAACGTCGACATCCGAGCGGAGGGCAATACCGATCTGGACGTCCTCGGGGCGTTTTACGACAACTTGGCGGCGAACGGCGGGCTCGCTCTTTCGGCACGGGTGAACGGGCCGTGGGCTCAGCCGACGTTGTCGGGCCACGCGGAGCTCACTCGTGGCGCGCTAAGGATCGAAGGGTTCCCGCAAGCGCTAGGGGATCTGACGGGCCGCATCGTGTTCGACAATCGGACGGTGCGCATCGAGGAGCTCGAAGGCGTCTTCGGTTCGGGCCCGGTCTCGCTCACCGGAGCGATCACGCTCGATGGTTGGGAGCTCAGCTCCGTGGATTTGGGGGTCTCGGGAAGCGACATGCGCTTGCGATACCCGGAGGGCCTCGTCGCCACGCTCGACGCCGACCTGGCGCTTCTCGGTACGCGTGACGAGCAAGTCTTGAGCGGTGAGGTCATTCTCACGGACGCCGTCTGGAGCAGAGAGTACGATCTCGTGGCGGGCGTTCTTTCCGATCGAGCGAGCTCGGGGTTATTCGACGCGTTCGAGGGCGACGAGGTCTTCGACGGGGTGCGCTTCGACGTCGAGATTCGAGCACCAGGAAGCCTCAGGCTGAGAAACGGCATTGCCGAGATCGACGGCAGCGCGGATCTCGAGCTGCGTGGCAGCTTTCGAGAGCCGGTGTTGCTCGGGACGACCGAAGCGAGTGGCGGCGAGCTTTTTCTTCTCGGACAACGCTACGACATCACCTCCGGCAAAGTCGACTTCGTGGATCCGAGCGGTATCGTGCCGTTCGTCGAGCTCATCGCGGAGACGCGAGTGCGGAACTATCGGGTCGAGCTTCGACTCACCGGAACGTCTTCTCGATTCTCGCCGGAGATCACCTCCGACCCGCCGCTGCGCACCGTCGATATCCTGAGGCTTCTCTCGGGTGCCAGTGAACGGGATATCGGCAATACGCTCGTGGGAAACGAAGAAGAAGAGCTCGCGGGCTTGGGGGTCGCGTCCTTGTTGACCGAGCGACTCAGCCAGGAAGTCGGACGACGGGCGGAGCGTCTCTTCGGACTGGACCGTTTCAGCATCGATCCGTTCCTCGTCGGACGCATCGCGAATCCGACGGCGCGCGTCAGCATCGGCAAGCAGATCTCTCGGGACCTCAGCATCAACTACTCGACGAACCTCAACGCGACGACCGAAGCAATCATTCTCATCGAGTACACCCCGGAGGGAAACATGTCGTGGATCCTCTCCCGGGACGAAGAGGGAGACGTCGCGGTCGACGTGAAGTTCCGCAAGAGCTTCTGATTTACGATGACCGATCCAACAGCCCGGCGCGCCGCTCTCAACCCGGCGATGTGGATCGTGCTCGGCTTCGGCGCGAGCTTCCTCGGTGGCCCATCGATGTCGTTCGGCCAAACGCGCCCGACGCAGGCCGAGGACGCTTCACCTCGCAGCGCGACCGAGCGTTATCGCGGCACTCGGATAAAGGCGGTGACGCTCGTCTTTGAAGGGGGCTCGATCCCGGAAGCCGCGAGCGCGCTCATCGAGCTATCGGCCGGCGATGTCTATCGCCCCGAGGCCGTCCGGCGCTCGATCCGACAGCTCTTCGCGCTCGGCGTGTTCAGCGACATTAAAGTCGAGGCCGAGCGCGTGGGCGACGAAGTGAACGTCTTGTTCCGCATTTACCCGAGCACGGCAATCGCGGACGTCGCGATCCAACTCCCGGTTCAAGTAACTCCCGCGACGGTGCGCGTGGAAAAGCTCTCGTCGCGACTCGTCGAGGAGACCGGACTTCGTGCCGGAGACCCGCTCGAGGTGAGCTCGCTGAACGACGCTTCCGAGCGCGTCCGCGCCCTGCTCCGCGACGAAGGCATGTTGTGGGCGCAGGTGGAGCCCGAGGCCTCGTTTCAATCTCCTAGCGCCAAAGTGATCTTTCACATCGATCCTGGCCAGCAAGCTCGTGTCAGCGACGTCACGGTGCGAGGCGTCGCACCCCACCTGGTCACGCATCTCAGAAATGTCGTGAGCTTGAAGCCGCACGACCTTTTCTCGCGAAACGAGTTGGACGAGCGCATCGAGACCGTTGAGGAGCAGTGGCGCGATCGCGGTTACTACGAGGCCGCCATCGACGTGACGGTGACTCAGAACGATGCGGACGGCTACGTGGGTCTGACACTCGAGCCGCAGCTTGGACCACGGGTCGTGATCGACGTGCAGGGTGCCGATTTCTCGGACGACGCGGTGCGTGAGCTCGTGCCGTTGTATCGTGAAAGACGCCTCACCGCCGATCTGGTGGAGGAGTCTCGCGCGAACTTGGAGGACGATCTTCGCGAGCGTGGGCATCGCGACGCCCGTGTCACCGTTGAGAGGGAGCGCTCCTCCGACGAGGCCTACGCGTATTTGAGGTTTCGCGTGGAGCCGGGTCCGCGCTACGACGTCGCCGCGATCGTGTTCGAAGGCGTCCGCTCCGTGCCGGAGGCGTCTTTGGTCGGCTTGCTCGTCACTGAGCCGGCCCGCCGGTTCCGCTCCCCTCCTTATCGCGAGCGGGTCTGGAGGGGCGACCTCGCCGAGATTCGCACGTACTTCGAGCGTCAGGGTTTCCATCAGGTGACGGTCGAAGGCTCCGAGCGTGCCGCCGAGCAGTCTCCTTCGCAGTTGACGCTGGTTGCCACGGTCACTGAAGGGCCTCGGGCGGCGATCGGCGCCATCCGAGTGGACGGCAATGACGCGATCCCGAGTGACGAGGTCGTTCGCGTCTCGGGTCTCGTTCCCTCTGCGCCTTTCGATGCCTCGGGCATCGTCCAGGCACGTGAGCGCGTGCTCTCGTTCTACCGCAATCTCGGCTTCGGTCGCGCGGTCGTGGGCGCGAGGACCTCGCTCAACGAAGAGGGCACCCTCGCGGAGGTGAGCTTCGATGTGCGCGAAGGGATTCAGACCCGGGTGGACCGCGTCATCCTCTCGGGGCTCATGGTCTCGAGAGAATCGTCGGTCCGGCAGCTCGTGAGCATCGAGGCGGGCGAGCCGCTATCGCCCCTCGATCTACTCGAAACGCGCCAGCAGCTCGTCGGCTCCGGGCTGTTTCGTAATGTCAGCATCGATGTTCTCCCTGCCGACCCTCTGACCAATCGGAGTGACGTGCTCATCTCGGTGACGGAGGGCCCGCGAACGACCTTTGCCTACGGTTTCGGTTTCGAGGAAAGACAGCTCGGTCGGGCCGAAATCGAGCTCACGCGAAGGAACTTGTTTGGAAGAAACCGCACCGTGAGCGTGTTCACCCGCGCGAGCTTTCGAGGCGGGAGGTTCATCACGACCTATCGCCAGCCGAATAGCTTCGTTCGCAACCTTCCTCTCTTCGTGAGCGTGTTCGCGGAAGAGGAGGAGCGCACCAGCTTCGATTTCAACCGGGTCGGGGTCGGGCTTCAGGTCTCCAAGCGCTTGAGTAATGAAGAGAGCCTGTTCTTTCGATACCGCTTCGACCGCACGAAAGTGTTCAACTTGCTCGTCGATATCGATGAGGTCGATCGGCGGTTTAGGAACACGACCATCTCTTCGCTCTCCGTCGCGTCGTTGACGGACCGGCGTGACGACCCGCTCGACCCGTCGGAAGGGCAGTTTCGGATCCTCGACGTCGAGTGGTCGTCGAAGTTTCTCGGCTCTCAAGCGCCGTACATCAAAGGACTGGCTCAGCAGTTCTACTACTTCCCCTTGCCCGGACGGGTCGTGGCCGCAGTCGGGATGCGGCTCGGTGTCGGTCAAACGTATCGCGAGGACCGCGATGCGCTCATGCCGGTCGCGGAGCGGTTCTACGCAGGGGGAGCGACGACGCTCCGAGGGTTCGCATTGGATCAAGCGAGTCCCAAGCGGTTGTTCACGGTGGATGTCGATGGAGAGAGGACGGTGGTCGAAGGTGAGCCCCTGGGAGGAAACGTCATTAGCTTGCTGAATCTCGAGCTCCGATTTCCGGTACTCGGTAATCTTCACGGAGTCGTATTCTCCGATAGCGGCAACGTCTACCGTCGGCTGCAAGTGATCAAGCTCTTGAACTGGCGCTATAACGTAGGCTTTGGTCTGCGCTACGACACCCCGCTCGGGCCGCTTCGCTTGGACTACGGCTTCAAGCTCGATCGTCGCACCCGGCATTCGGTCACATGCGCGGACGTCACGCTCGCTTGTACGGAGTCCGCCGGCCAGTGGCACGTGAGTCTCGGACATGCTTTCTAGCCGCCTCGCTCTTTGTCGGCGCGTTCGAGTGGTCCTCGTTCTCTGTGTGCTCTGGGCTCCGCTGACACCGATGGCTTTCGCCGAGCAAGAGCTCGTTGATCGCATCGTCGCCATCATCGACCGAGAGGTCGTGACGTTGTCCGAAGTCGAACTGGCGGAGGCCGTCGTCGTGGTACGACGCGAGCGCGAAGGAGAGCAGGCTGCCATCGTCGAGCGTCTCATCGAAGCTAGGCTCGTCGAAAGAGAGGTCGCCCGTTTCAACGATGAGCCGATCGAGAGGGAGGAGATCGAAGCGCAGGTGGAGCAGTTTCGCGCACGGTTCGAGTCTCCCGAGGCTTTCGAGACTATGCTCTCTTCGAACGGCATTACCTCGGACGACCTCGCCGCGGTCTTGGCCCGCCAGCTCTCCGTGAGCCGCTACCTGGAACGGCGTTTTCGCGCGCTCACCCATGTGACGGAAGACGAGATCGACGCCTACTTCGATGAAGAGGTCGTACCCACGCTTTCTTCCTCTCGGGAGGCGAGCGGGCTCGAACGCGCTCAGATCCGGCGGATCCTCGAAGAGCAGAAGTTCACCGAGCGGGTCGACAACTGGATCGAGACGTTGAAGTCGCGGGCGTCGATCCGGCGCTACGTTTGGTAGTAGCTACGGATCCGAGACCTCTTTCAGCGTTTGGCGCACGTTCTCGAGACCGAAAGTGCCACTCAAGGGCATATCCGAGATCGCGGTCATGACCGCGGCGGCCAGGTCCGCCTGGTCGTAGGGCGGCGGATCGGAAAGCTCGCCTCCTTCGCGGGCGGCGATGACGGTCTCGAGGAAACGGAGATAGGCGTCGGCTTCATCCTCGAGCTTGTAATACGACTCGACGTGCTCGCGTGCGTTCCTGCCCATCGCGGCCCGGAGATCGGGGTGGTCGTGGAGGAAGCGAAGCGTCCCCGCGATGATGTCGATCTCGGGAGGCCCGATGTCGATGCGAGCGACCACGTGCTCGGGAAACTCGGCGAACGGGCCGAGGTTCGAGACCAATACGGGCTTTCCCATGCCGAGCGTCCGAATGAGCGTCCCCGAAAGCTCCCCGGTCGAAGGAAAGCGAAGATTGACCACGACGTCACAGGCGAGCATGTAGAGGTAGAAGTTCTCCATCGTCTGCCTTCCCGTGAGCACGAGCTTGTCGCCCAGAGCGGCTACCACGGCGGGGTCGAGCTCGAAGCCTTTCTGGACCTCACCGACGACGAGAAAGCGTGCGTCTTTCCTGTCTCCGACGAAACGAAGGAAGCCCTCGAGCGCGCGATCGATCCGTTTGGCCGGCGTCGCGAGGCCGAACGCCGCGACGATGAAAGCGTCCTCCGGGAGTCCGAGTCGACGCCTCGCCTCGGCTGCGGTCTCGACCGGGAGGCTCGGGGGCGGCGCGTAGTGATGAGGCGCTCGGCCGATGAACTTTCCGACCGGCATCGATCCGAAGCGCTGTTCCAGCCAGCGCTGCATGAAGCGGGTGAGCACGAGCACTCCGTAGCTTCTCTCGACCATGCGCTCGCATAGCGGGAACTTCGACGTGAGGAGCTCGCTCGAAAGAGCCGCTGCCATCTGCCGACCGAGCGCGGCACCGCGTTCGCCGTAGGCGCGCTTCATCTCCGAGACATAGAGCGCGCTGTCGCCACGCTCCACTGAGAGTCCGAGGAACAAGTGTTGGAGCACGAGATCGTGCAACACGACGACGCCGGGAAAGCGTAGCGCCGCGTTGAGCGCGTAGCGGTGATAGGAGCTATTACCTATCTGGTAGATATTGAGGTCGAACTTCTTCGCCGCCGCGACCTCTTCGTACTCGCGCGCGTAGTGCCACTCGAAATGATCGGCGATCGCTGGGTTGTCCGGTGCCTCGTCTTCTACGAAAAGAGTGATGTCCGCGCCGCCTTTGGCCAGGTAAGGCAAGAGCTCTTCGCTGTAATCGGCCACGCCCGTCCCTTTGGGCGAGAGCGGGCTCCAAAAAGCGAGCTTCATCGAAGCGACTCGGTGAGGGACTCGACGACGTGATCCCACCCGATGCGTTCGACCAGGGGCTTGCCCGCAGCTCCCATTTCCCTGGCCCGATCGCGATCGTGGAACAAGCGATTGATGGCTTCGCCCACGCTCTCCGCGGAGGGGTCGACGACATAGCCCGAAACGTCGTCTTCGACGAACTCGAGAGTCCCGCCCGAATCCGTGCACGTCACGACGGGCTTTCCCGACAAGAACGCTTCGACCGTGACATACCCGTAGTCTTCATCGACCGGCGCGTAGAGCACGGCGAAGGCACCTGCGTAGAGATCGAGGAGCTCGTCCTCGGGGACGAATCCGGCGAAGTGCACCCGGTCGGACAACCCCAGCCGCTCTACTTGCCGTTCGAGATTGTCGAGCTGAGGCCCCCTGCCCGCGAGAACGAGCCTTGCCGGCGCGTCGACGTGGCGGAACGCTTCGATGAGGAGATCGCATCGCTTGAGCTGTTCGAGTCGCCCCGCATAGAGCGCGTAGTCCCCAAAGCCGCCGTCGTGATAGCGGCCCGCGTAGTGAGGCGGAGGGTAGAGGGGCGTCGAGGCGATCCCGTTGAACCGCTCGAGTCGAGACGACACGTTCTTCGAGATCGTGAAGATGCTCTTGGATTCGCGCAGCGTCTTGTTGTCCATGCGGATGATGGTCTGGCGAATCTCTTGCTCCTCCGGATCATCGGTGAAGCTGCAATAGGGGGTGCCGTAGAGGTCGTAGACTTCACGGTGCTGATGAAACAGCCACGTGATCTTGCGCGGGTGCTTGACGAGATAAGACGGGAACTTGGTCGCGATGACCATGTCGATCGGCACCCCGTTCGACTCCGTCACTTCGGCGAAGCGCCATATCAACGCTTGCTTGATGATGTCGACGACGGGATACCACTTGAAGGGGATATTGACGGTATCGACGAGAAACCCTCGCGCCTTTAGCTGCTTGGTGAGCTCCGTGACGAGGATCTCCGCGCCGCCGGTGATGAACGGCGCCTGGACGGAACAAACGCAGATGCTTCGTCGGGCCACGTGAAGCTACTTCTCGGGTCCCGCCAAGGCGTCGAGGCGCCGGGCGAGCTCTCGAAGCTCCTCGCGACTCTCCCGGGCCATGCCGTCGACATAGAGATGGTTCGACTCCGCGGTCTCGAAGACGAACTCGATCCGCTGGACGAGGTCGTGCACGTGTCGGATCAACTCTTGCTGGAGGATCAGATGGCGCTCGTCGATCTCTTCCATCCGTTTGCCGTGGAGTCCGAGCACTTTGTCATAGTGAGCGCTCGAGCCGTCGAGCCGAGCGTCCAAATAGGCAACGAGCTCGTTGTCGAAGCGGACTTGGGCGGAGTTCATCTCGATCTGGCGCTCGATCGCAGGCCCGATGGCGTAGCGGACGACCCGCGCGAGCCAGCGCCGCAGCACGCCCCCGCCGTCCTCGGGCTCGCCTCGCCTCAAGTCCCAAAGTTGGTTCAGCGCCGCTCGGTCCGGAGACGCGGGTGGGTCGGGATTCTTGGCGCTCACAGGAATCTTGGGCAGGGCGGCCGCGGCCGGGGTTTGTGGGCTGTCTTCGCGCGACGGCAGCGCGATGGGGTCTCGATCGGCCAACCGTGCATCATCCCGGACCTTCCGAAGCCCCGAGACGAGCGCCTCGGCCTCGTCCTCCTCACTCACGGGTCAAGTCTCTATTTTCCGCAATGTGGTGTCAATCCGTGACTTTTGTCTGTCATTTGCGAATAGTGAAGCGAATCGCGGAAATCGAGTGGTGAGTAAAAGAGGTTTACATAAATATGACTAATATGGTAATAATACTCGCACACTCGACAGAAGTGGTAAAAAGAGGACAGCAACTGTAAAGTTTCCAATGCGCTGTCCCGCTGTCATTTGATCCACGATCGAGTCTAACTTATTGCAGTTCAGTAGTTTAGTTCTGGCGCACCGTTCTGGCATGAAACGTGTAATAGCAAGAGGTCAGGGAAGCGCACCAGGAAAGGACAGGTCCCATCATGAGATCACCAACCATTGATACTCCAGAGGAAGAGCTCGAGCTTGGAAAGCACGAAGTCGTCCGGCGAGAACCGGAGCCGGAAGAGCCCGCTGCGGAGCTCGATGTCCTTGGCCAGTACCTGAAGGAGACCCATCGCTATCCTCTCTTGAACAGAGAGCAAGAGCAAAAGGTTTCTCGAGCGATGCGGGCTTCCGAGGCCGTGCTGGATGAAAAGAAGTCCGGCACCGTACGCCGCGGCGCTCGCAAAGAGTTCGACGAGACCCGCGCGACGATGATCGAGAGCAATCTGCGTCTCGTGGTCTCCATCGCTAAGCGTTACAAGAACATGGGCATGGAGCTCAGCGACCTCGTGCAGGAAGGCAATATCGGCCTCATGCAAGCGGTCGAGCGCTTCGACCCGCGCCGAAACCTCAAGTTCTCGACCTACGCCACGTGGTGGATCCGCCAAGCGATCACCCGGGCGTTGTCGCAGAAGTCTCGAACCATCAAAGTTCCGATCAACAAGCTCGAGATGGTGAGAGTCGCGACCCGCGCGAAGAACAAGCTGCAGGAGAAAGACGGCAAAGAGCCCTCCATGAAGGAGATCGCCAAGGCCGTCGGTGCCCCCGAGCAGCAAGTCGAGACCGCGATGAAGTCCATTCCGCATCTCGAGTCGCTCGACGCGCTCGCGGTAGAGGACGGAAGCCCCCGCTGGGAGCTTCAGTCCGATGAGAAGTCGGAGACTCCGTGGCAGGTCGTGCTCGATCGCGACATGCGCGAGAAAGTGCGCTCCGCTCTAGAGCTACTTCCGCCTCGCCAACAGCTCATCGTTCGGATGCGCTTCGGTATCGGCTTCAACACCGAGTACAACCTCGAAGAGATCGGCAAGGTCTTGAACTTGACCCGCGAGCGCGTTCGCCAGCTCGAGGTCGAAGCTCTGAGACGCCTCCGTGCCGCGGGAAACCGCCGCGCGTTGCACGACTACATCCAGTAATTCATCGAAGGCACTCTCGAACCGCCGGCTCCGGTCAAACGGGGTCGGCGGTTTTTATTTTGGCTAGAGCTTTTCGGCGAAGTCGACGAGGATGTCCCTGCATTGACAGATTTGCGCGGTGTCTCCCCACTCGTCGATGCCGTGCAGTCCGGCGCCGCCGGGACCGAACACGACTGCCGGGATTCCCGCTTCCGCGAGAAGCGCCGAATCCGTCCAGCCCGTCATCCCCGCGAAGCGGCTCTCTCCTCGCTTGGCCTCGACGGCAGCTCGCAAGCCGGTCGGAAGCGGCTCCGCTTCGTCGATCTCGAACGCCGGCCGGAAGAGCTCGACGTCAACCGCCGCCTTGAACCGTGCATCCGAGCCGAGCGCTTCCACGAGCCACTCGATCTCACCGACGATATCCGCTTCGGTCTCGCCCGGCAGCGTCCGCCGTTCGAGATCCAGTACGCACCGGTCGGGATAGCTCGAAAGCTCACGTCCGCCTTGGATCAGAGAGGCGTGAACGGATGCCGTCCCGAGCAGCGCGTGAGGATCGCGCGCGGCCAACTCGTCGGCGAGCGATTCGAGAGCGACGAGAAACCTCCCCATATGCGCGATCGCGTCGACCCCCTCTTTGGGTCGACTGCCATGGGCCGCGACGCCCGTCGTCGTCACGCGGAGCCATCCGAATCCTTTGTGGGCGACGACGACCTCCAAGTCCGAGGGCTCGAATACGATCGCCATGTCGGCGCGCACGCCTTTCTCCAGGAGTGCTTTCGTTCCGGCGGAGTAAGCCTCCTCGTCCGCGACTCCCGTGATGATGACGTCGCTGCGGTGGGGTCTCTTCGAAAGGACGACCGCTGCGGAGAGCATGGCGGTGAGACCGCCCTTGACGTCTTGTGCGCCTCTTCCGATGAGGCGCCCGTCCTCGATCCGTCCCGAGAAAGGCTCCACCATCCCTTCGACGCTCACCGTGTCTAGATGACAGCAAAGCAACAGGCTGGGTCCGCCTCCGGTGCCGGGGAGGGTGCTGACGACATTGGGTCGGCCCGGCGCGACTTCCTCGACGTCGGCCTCGACCCCGTGGCCTTTCAGAAACTCTGCCACGAAGCCGGCTATCTCCTTCTCGCCTGCTGCGCCTGGCACGAGGCTTGGATTGACCGAGTCTATCCGGACCAGCTGCTGCGCGAGCGCGAGCGTCTCTTCATCATTCATCGAAGTATCATACGGGGACGCTCATGACCGTTTCTACTCGATGTCACTCCGTCTCCTCCCAAGGCAACGGCCATATCATCGATATTACCGGCGATGTGCAAGACACCGTCGCGAGCTCCGACCTGAACGCCGGGGTGGCGACGGTCTTCGTTACCGGGTCGACCGCCGGGTTGACGACGGTCGAGTACGAGCCTGGCTTGGTGCACGACCTCACCGCCGCGTTCGAAAGGCTCTACCCCCGCGCGATGGAGTATCGCCATCATGAAACCTGGAACGACGATAACGGGCACTCCCACGTGCGCGCTTCGATGCTAGGCCCGTCTCTCGCGGTGCCCTTCGTCGAAGGAGCGCTGACGCTCGGAACATGGCAGCAGATCATCCTCGTGGATTTCGACACCCGGCCGCGCACCCGGGAGTACATCGTTCAACTGATAGGAGAGTCGCATGGAAACCCTGATTGACGAACGCCTCGAGCAGTACGCGCTCGACCACACCCAAGCGGCCTCGCCGCTCCTCGAACGTCTAGAGAAGGAAACGGTCTCGTCCCGACGCGACCACGTCATGCTTACCGGCCGCGGCGAAGGCCAGCTTCTTCGTCTTCTCACCAAGCTCGTGGGAGCGAAACGCGTCCTCGAGATCGGGATGTTCACCGGCTACAGCGCGCTCTCCATGGCCTCCGCCCTTCCCGACGACGGCGAGCTCCACACGTGCGACGTCGACCCCGAAGCCGAAGCGATTGCCAAACGCTACTTCGCCGAAAGCCCCGACGGTGGAAAGATCCACGTCCACATGGGACCCGCGCTCGAAACGATGAAGAGCCTCGACGCGCCATTCGACCTCGCGTTCATCGACGCCGACAAAGAGAACTACCCGAATTACTACGAGCCCGTCTTCGAGCTCATCCGAGCCGGGGGCCTCATCCTCTTCGACAATGTCTTGTGGAGCGGCAAGGTGCTCGACCCTCAGGACGCAGAGACCCGGGCGATCCACGAGCTCAACGAACGAGTCCACGAAGACGACCGCGTCGAGCACGTCATGACGACCGTCCGCGACGGCTTGCTGATCGCGCAAAAACTCTGACATGCCCGAAGGCGACACCCTTCACCGGATCGCCTTGGCGATGTCGCCTCGGCTCACCGGTGAGACCGTCGAACGCGTCCAGCTCGAACAAGTCGACACCTCTGTCTCCGGCGTCGTCTCCAGCGTCTACGCGCGCGGCAAGCATTTGCTCATCCATGTCGGCGACGTCTACCTGAGGACCCATCTCGGACTCCATGGCTCATGGCACCGTTATCCGAAGGATGGACCCGGACGATGGAAGCGTCCTCGGTGGCAAGCGTCTCTTCTCGTGGAGACGAGCTCCGACACCTACGTTTGCTTCAACGCCAAAGAGGCCGACTGCATCCCGAGCACCCGGCTATCTCTTCATCGGCCGCTGCGGCGCCTCGGCCCGGACCTCCTCGCGGCCGACGTGAACTTCGACGAAGTGGTGACCCGCGCCCGCCGCTACGCATCCGAAAAGCCTGTCGACGGAATGCTCCTCGACCAGCGCGTCGCGAGCGGCGTCGGCAACGTCTATAAGAGCGAGCTGCTATTTCTCACTGGATGGTCCCCGAAGACGCCGGCGGCAGATCTGACCGATGACGAGATTGCCGAGCTCTATCAAGAAGCTCGTCGCCGGATGCAGCCCAACGTTCACCGCGCCCATCGCTCGACGAGAGAAGGCATCCCCCGCCTGTGGGTCTACGGCCGCTCCGGCCAGCCCTGCCTGCGATGCGAAGCGACCATCCGCTTCGCTCGCATGAGTCGAGACCGCTCGACCTACTGGTGCCCCGATTGCCAACGCCGCTACCCGTGACGGCGACAGACTCCTAATCCGTAGGCTATTGGTTCGATTCCGAAGCGGGCCTACCAACACATAGGTTCTCCCTTGCGAGAGTAACTCCCCGACTCCCCGACTGCCCGGCGACGAAGAAGTGGTCCGTCCCATCATGGAAGCCTTGCTCCTTGTCGCCGGAGGGCGGACTGCCAGTTGAGCATCACTACCAGCGGCGGCGTGGCCTCGGGCGGAAGCTCCGTCGCGGTGTTGACGATAAACGTACCGTCGGGCATGACGACGTAGCGGAAGAAGCTGACCGACTGGGTGGGAAAGAGCTCTTCGGGTGTTCCGACCGCGAACGGTGGGCCGAGGCTAACCGGCGCGGCGAACAGCGTGCCCGCGGGACCCAGGAAGAAGATCTCGCGGCCGTCGGGACCAAAGCGCGGTGCATCGCCGCCGTCCACCGAGATCTGCACTCGCTCCGAACCGTACGCCGGTGTCCGATCGGGTTCGAAATCACGAACGTAGACCTCGCTGCGTCCGGATTCCGTAGATCTGTAGGCAATCCACCGGCCGTCTGGAGAAAACTGGCCGTGAGTCTCGTCGGCTTCTGTCGTGAGAAACGGGACGGGGTCGCCTCCGTCTCCGTCGACGAGCAGCATGTCCTGGCCCCGCCCGGGCACGTGTTCGTCGTAGAGCAGGAACCTGCCATCTGGTGACCAGTCATTAGGATGTTTCACGATGTCGGACGAGCGCAGCAACCGCGGCTCACCGACGCCGTTCGCCGCCCGGACGTAGATGTCACGAGCTACCCCCTCCGGCGCGTGCGTGTACGCCACCAGATCCCCCCGCGACACGACCTCGCCCGAGTCGTACCCGGGTTCGGTGTTGAGGCGGGTGAATGCCGCTCGGTCGATGTCCACGATGTACGTGTGCGGCGCCTGGCCAGGGTCCGCGCGGGTGACCACCAGACGGCGTCCGTCTGCGAATCGACCTACTCCCACGTAGCTGGCGGGCGATCCCACCCTTCCGATCTCTAGTCCGGACCGGTCGAAGCGGACGAGCGACGACAGCGATCCGGAAGCCGCCCCAGCCGAGCGATATACGAGTCGCCCGCCGGACGACACCGAAAAAGACAAGCCGACCCCAGTGGCCAGCTGCTCCGGCTCGCCTTCGAGCGTGCCGCTCTCCGGGTGGAAGGCCTGCGCCATCAGGATTCCACGACGCACGAACAGGACGTGGCCCGAGCTACCGCCGACTGCCGGCGCATAGACTGCCGGTGCGTCGGCCCTGAGCAGAACCATCGTGTCCTGTTCGCTGGGCGGGCGGTCGAGCGATCCGACGCGAACGTCTCCTGACCGCTCGTCACCGGTGTGGTTGACGAGGTACAGGAAACTACGTCCGTCCGGAAGAAAGCTGGACGGCCGATGCGTCGTTTCGTCGCCAGCCAGTCGGGTGACCTGGGTCGGCGTGCCTCCGATCTCTGGAAAACTCCAGATGCCACTGTTGGCAATATCGAAACTGAACGTGCCCTGGAGGATCGTGCCGTTGCCGCTCCATGCGCCCGGTCCCACCGTCGTTGTGGGAAACCCTTCGTCCTCTTGGTCGGACCGCTCCGCGAGAACCGTGACCTGACCGGTCGCAATGTCGATTCGGCGTAACGACCCGGCAACGGCGAATACGACTTCTTGACTGTCGTGGGACCAGGCCGCGACTGGGTTGAGTCCAACCTCGGCCCCCCCCACGGTTCCCGCCTGCACCGCGACTCCCTCGGACCCCGGGAGAGGACGCCCTTCGAGTGAACCGAACGAGCGAACCCACAGCTGTGATGGCGCGCCCTCGGGGATCACGGCGTAAAGCACGTGGCGTCCGTCGGGCGAGATGGCGGTCACCGTCGGTGCCTGCCCGCTGCCGGGGATCTCGAACGTGACCATCTCCCGCGACTCCGTCGCCGCGGGCGTCGTTTGCCCGACAACCAACACCGCAAGAACCAACGCAGCCGCCGCCGCGCCCGCGGCAAGTGCGGGCCATAACCATCCAGCGGGGCCCGCCGTCGCTGGTGGTGCCGGGGGGGCCACGTGATCGGACCCATGAAGATCGAAAAGGAGCGCAACGTCACCGGCATCGCGCAGCCTCTGCTTCGGGTCGCGTCGCAGGCAGGCTTCTACCGCGCTTCTGGCTGGCTCCGGCACGCGACTGAAGTCCACTGGATCGCGCAGCACCGCGGCGATAATGTCCGAGACCGTCTCACCGTCGAACAGCCGCTGGCCGGTCAGCATTTCATACAGGACCACGCCGAACGCCCAGATATCGGTACGCTTGTCGACCGGCCTGCCTTTCGCTTGTTCCGGGCTCATGTAGGCGGCGGTCCCGAGAATGACGCCGATCTGTGTCCCCTGCCTCGTCAGCGTCGGTGAACGGGACAAATCGGAATCGTCGCTACCCGGGTGCTCGTCCTCGAGCGCTTTCGCGAGTCCGTAGTCGAGCACCTTCACCGTGCCGTCTTTCTGGAGCTTGATGTTTGCGGGCTTCAAGTCGCGGTGGATGACCCCTGCCGCATGGCCTGCTTCGAGCGCTTCCGCGATCTGCTTCGCGATAGGGATCGCCTCATCGACCGGAACCGGACCCTGCTCGACGCGCTCCGCCAGTGTCGGACCTTCGACCAACTCCAGAATCAGAGCGTTTTGCTCGAAGCCATAAATGCTCGCGATATTCGGATGGTTCAACGACGCGAGAAGCTTCGCTTCCCGCTCGAACCGCGCCACACGCGCTTCATCGCCGGCGAGCTCGTCAGGAAGAACTTTGATGGCTACGTCGCGGTCGAGCTTCGTGTCGCGAGCGCGATAGACCTCGCCCATGCCGCCCTTACCGATCGGACCGACGACTTCGTAGGGGCCGAGGCGTGTTCTCGCTTCGAGAGCCATTCTGAAGGCTGAGCGTACCAGAATCCGACGGCCGTCGGAGCGGCCTTCTGCTGCCAGAGTTTCCCGGACCCTCGAATCAACGGGCCCTTCAAGTTCGAACTCATGCTGTGATGCGATGATGCGTATATTGATGCAATGATGCTAGCATGGTAAGATCGCATATGATGCGTACTACCGTCAATATCGACGAACAGCTGCTTCAAGCTTTGAAGCAGAGGGCCGCCGAGACGGACTCGAGCGTTAGCCGAGTCATCGAGTCGGCGGTGCGCTTGCTGCTCGCGAGTCGTGAGAATGCGGAGCCGGATCGCGACGAGTTCGAGCTCGTCACGTTCGGACATGGAGGCCGATTCTCGCGGTTCAACGTTGACAAGAGCTCGGCCTTCCTCGCCGCCGAAGATCTCGAAAAGTACGGCGACCGCGAGCCTGGCAAGTAGCGGATGCAACTGCCTGATATCAATGTCTTGATCTATGCCCACCGCGAGGATGCGGGAGAGCATGAGGTGTTCGCCGAGTGGCTCGTGAATCTCGTGAAAGCGCCTCAGCCGTTCGCCTTGTCGGAATACGTCCTCAGCGGCTTCGTACGCATTACGACGAACCCCAGGATCTTCGACCCTCCGACACCCATGCGCACCGCGCTCGCGTTTTGCGACCGACTGGTTGACTGGCCTCGGTCCGTGATCGTGCAACCGCGCGAACGTCACTGGACGCTTTTCACCGAGTTGTGCTCGGCGCCCGGCGTGAAGGGGGCGCTGGTGAGCGACGCTTATCTCGCCGCCTTGGCGATGGAGCACGGCTGCGAGCTCGTGACAACGGACAGCGACTTTGCCCGATTCAAGGGGTTGCGATATCGCCATCCGTTGAGCCGCTGATCGTCGGCCCGACGCGGACACTACAACCCTCATCGCCCTTTCTCCGTCCAACCCCCTGGGGCTCTTTGTGAGAGCCCCGAGGAGGGGAGCTGATGCACGATCGTTGGCGTGGGATTGGCGGAGCGCTGGTCACGCTGTGCTTGGTCGGGGCGTGTGTTTCTTTGGCGCAAGACGAGCGATCCCTTTCCGCACAAGACTGGCGAGCTGACTTGCACGAGCTCGCGGCCCACGTCCGCGAGAACCACCGGCTCGCAGACCACACCTTGAGCGCCGAAGATTTCGATCGCGCGGTCGCGGATCTCGATGAGCGCATCCCATCGATGCCGCCGCATCAGATCACGCTCGAGCTGGCTCGTTTGCTCGCATCGATCGGAGATGGGCACACGCGCCTCACGTTTCCTGTAAACCCCTCGAATCTCGGCTACGAACAAGGTCATACGCGAGACCCTGAGCCGGCACCGGGGGTGCCTCGCTTCCACACGTTGCCCGTACGGCTCGGGGACTTCGAGGAGGGGATCCATATTATCTCCGCCACGCGTGAGCACGAAGACCTTATCGGAGCACGGGTCGTGACGATCGGAACGAAGCCGGTCGAGGATGCCCTCAGCTCCATCGAGCCTTTCGTCGCTCACGACTCGCCCGCGGGGCTGCGGTTTCAGGCCATCAAGCTGCTTCCGGTCACCGAGCTCTTGGTCGAGGTCGGTGCTTCTGCCGACGCCACTAGCACGACGCTGGTCGTCACGACCGACACCCGCGGCGAAACGCAGACCACGCTGCCATCTGTTGCCTACGAGCAAACGCCTAGCTGGGTCTATCCAAAGGGTCAGCAACCAAGGAACAACGAGGATCCGTTCTTCGCGCTGGATGAGAGCCTCGAGGGCACGCTCATCGTCAACGTCTACCAGATCAACGATAGTCCCGACGAGACCCTCGGCTCGTTCTCACGGCGGATCGTCGACGCGCTCGAAAGGCTAGAGCCGGACCGAGTCATCTTGGATCTTCGCTACTGTCACGGCGGCGACCAGTCGTTGTCTCGCGCACTCGTGCTCCCCTTCATTCGCTGGCAGCGGTCGAGTGTTCCTGGCCATCTTTTCGCTCTGGTCGGTCCGGAAACGTTCTCCGCAGCGGT
>JAJCXL010000062.1 GCA_029263435.1 Acidobacteriota bacterium
GAATGGGTGATGGGGTTCAAGTATGACGACACCAAAGTGCGCGAGGGCCGCCAGATCAATCGTCGCGACTTGGACGAGGCCGCACCGAATCATCCCGTCTACGTGTCTCACCGTGGGGGCCACGTCTATTGGTTCAACAGCAAAGCGGCAGAGGCCGCGGGGGTCACGGCAAAGACACCGGACCCACCCGGCGGCCAGATCTATCACGACGACAACGGCGAGCTTCTCGGCAAAGTCGCCGAGCGAGCCAACGCGTTGTTCACGAAGCACACCCCATCCGGGAGCACCCGCGAGCAGCGTCAAGCCGGGGTGAAGTTGATCTCCGAGATGATGAACTCCTCGGGTCTCACCTCGGTCCATGACGCGAGCTGTGGGACGGACTCCGCCAAGGCCTATCAAGACGCCTATAACGCAGGCGAGCTCAGCATGCGGGTCTACATGATGGTGCGGGGCGAGATGTTCGAAGGCTGCAAGCAAGCCGGCATCTATACCGGCTTCGGCGACGATATGCTCCAGGTCGGCGGGGTCAAGTTCGGCGCGGACGGCTCCGCATCGGGCCGCACGATGGCGATGAGCACGCCCTATGAAGGGCGTCCCGACGATCACGGGATCCTCACCATGACGCAAGAGGAGATCTACGAAGCGGTCGAAGACGCGCACCGCCACGACTTCCAGGTCGGCATTCACGCCAACGGAGACCTGGCGATCGACATGTGTCTCAATGCTTACGAGCGCGTCATCGAGAAATGGCCTCGGCCCAACATCCGTCACCGACTGGAGCATTGCTCACTCGTGAACCCGAGCTTGCTCCGACGGATCAAGGACACCGGCTCGATCCCGACTCCCTTCTACACTTACGTGCACTATCACGGACGCAAGTGGGAGGAGTACGGCGAAGAGAAGATGAAGTGGATGTTCGCCCACAAATCGTTTCTCGACTACGGCATCCCGGTCGCGCCCGCCTCGGACTACGTGCCGGGTCCCTACGAGCCCATGATGGCGATCCAGAGCATGGTCACTCGGCGCGATGTCGAGGGAAGAGTTTGGGGAGCCAATCAGGCAATCTCAGTCATGGACGCCATCCGGATCTGCACCGTCAACGGCGGCTATGCGTCTTTCGAAGAGGACGTCAAGGGCTCAATCACGGCCGGCAAGTATGGCGACTTCGTGATCTTGGGCCAAGACCCGCGCACGAGCGACCCGGACGCCATCAAGAAGATCGCGATCGCTCGCACGGTGGTGGGGGGAAGAACCGTCTACGAAGGCTGAGGGCCGCCCCACGAGCCATTCGAACCGATAGATCGTGCGCCTCGCCTACGACGTTTCAGGGGAAGGCGAGCCGCTGCTCTTGCTCCACGGGCTCGGCTCCGAGCGCGGCACGTGGGACGGAGTGTTGTCCTCGCTCGAAGCTCGGTTCCAAGTGATCCGCGCCGACCTCAAAGGCTTTGGCGACTCCCCGAAACCACTCGATGGCGCGTACTCCATCGCGGACCAGCTCGACTGCGTGCGCGAGTTGATGGAGACGTTAGGACTCGAGTCCACCACTCTCATCGGGAACTCCCTCGGCGGCGCGGTGTGTTTGCTCCTCGCGGCGCGACATCCCGAATTCGTGCGCCGGCTGGTGCTGCTCTCCGCGCCCGCCGACTCCAGAGACGTGCCGAAGGCTCTGTCGCTCGCCAGGCTCCGACCCACTCAGTGGCTCCTCCAGCACACGCCTGCCAAGGCGCTACTCCCGTTCATCCTGCCCCGGGTCTACGCGAACCGGAGCGTGTTGACGCCCGAGCGGCGTGACGCCATCCGCAAGCCGCTCGATCAAGCGGGCACGAGGCACGCCATCATTCAAACCGCGCTGCGCTCCGCGCCCAACGATGTCGACGCTCTAGGCGTTCGACTCGAGGAAGTCTCGGTGCCGACGCTTCTGATTTGGGGAGAAAAAGATCGGATCATTCCGCTCCGCGTCGGCCGGAAGTTTCTGCGTGCGATGCCGCACGCCGAGCTCGTGGTGTTTCCCGGCTGCGGCCACGCCCCTCAGGAGGAGCGACCCCAAGAGACCGCCACGGCTATCCTGAGATTTCTCACGGCCGAGGAAGCGACCCGATCGTAATCTCTTTGTCGCCTTTGACGATCTTGCGACTGTCGACATCCTCGAAGCCCATGCGACGGGCCAGCCCGTCATAGAGCTCACAAAAAATCTTCTTGTTCCCGGCGCGCAAGGCCTGGGCGTAGGTGCGGCGCAAGGCCCACGTACCGAGCTGCACCGAGTAGTCGTGGGCCGCGTTCGCATTCGTCGCGCGAGCGCCGCTCGCAGTGCAAAACCCCGCATCCACGAAATCCTGCGCATGGGTTCCCCCGTAACAGGCGGTCGAGTAGAGCAGCCGGAGACGATCGGAGAGCTTTCTTCGTCGAATGAGCTCCGAGAGCTCCGGAGTCGACATCGGACCGTCAGCGAACCACAGGACCCGATCGCCCCCATGAAGATGCAGCAGCACGTCCACCGCTTTGGTCCCTTCACAACGCGAGAGCTGAGTGAGCCGGTCGACGAACTCATGACTCGTGGCATCACCACCTTCGAGGACGCTCACTTCCTCGTAAGACAGGCCCAGGATCAAACGGGCGAGCGCCACCGAGCTCTTGGAGATGAACTGGTAGAGCCACTTGAGCTCGGGCCGTCCGAAGTCCGTCAGATTGGATACGATGAGGAGGCGCCGCTCCTTGGCAGAAACCGACATATGTTCTCCGAGCTTCGAAGGCGCGCCCGCCGATGCACTGATGAAGTGATGCGATGTCATTCTAACCCGGACCAAGGAGGAGATTTTGAACGAGCCCATCAAAGACCCCAAAGGCGTCGAGATGTACGAGAAGATCCTGGGAGTTCCCGAGCCTGCCGACAAGCCGCTCACCGGTCTGCGCGAGCTCGCGGTCAACCACCTATTCGCGAATGTCTGGAGCCGTGACGGTTTGAAGATCAAGGAGCGCCGTCTCGTCACGCTGGCGCTTCTCGCCGCTTCGGGTCATTCCGCCCAACTACGGTCCCATTTGGTAGGTGCGAGGATCGGTGAAGACCCCCTCAGCGAGAAGGAGATTCTCGAGCTGATGGTTCACGTCGCGCATTATGCGGGCTGGGCGGCGGGCGCGAGCGGTCAGTCCGCCGCGGTCAACGTGTTCAAGGAACTTGCGGCATCCTCCAAGTAGATCTACCCTCAACCATGCGTATCATTGGGATCCTCATCTTGGCGCTCGTTTGCTCCTCCCTCTTCGCGGAGGAGAACTGGCCCCAGTTTCGAGGCCCGGGCTCACTGGGAGCGGTCGAGGCTCAGGGACTTCCTACCACGTGGAGCACGACCGACAACGTATCTTGGAGCACACCCGTGCCGGGCCGCGGATGGTCGTCTCCGGTCGTATGGGGGGATCGGATTTTCTTGACCTCGGTCGTCTCCAGCAAAGACCCGGGTGCGCCGAAGACCGGTCTGTATAGCGGCGGCCCCCAGAGCATCCCCGAGGGGGAGCACCGGTGGATGGTCTACGCACTCGACTGGCGGAGCGGGCGTGTCGTGTGGGAGCGCGAGGTCCACCGAGGCAATCCGGACAAAGCGAGGCACCTAACAAACAGCTACGCGTCCGAAACTCCGGTCGTCGATGCCGAAAGGGTCTATGCCTATTTCGGCAATCTAGGGGTGTTCGCCTTCGATCATGACGGCGAGGCATCGTGGAGCAAGCCGCTCGAGCACACCCGGACCCGAAACGGCTGGGGCACCGCCGCGTCGCCGGTCCTTCATGAAGGTCGACTCTATCTCGTCAACGACAACGAGGACGCGTCGTATATCCTCGCCCTCGATACCGCCACCGGAAAACAGATATGGCGAGAGCTCCGTGACGAAAAGAGCAACTGGTCGACCCCGTTCGTCTGGAGCCACGAAGGACGTAGCGAGATCGTCACCACCGGCAGCAACAAGATCCGCTCCTACGGCTTGAGCGGCAAGCTCCTCTGGTCGCTGTCGGGAATGTCGACGATTGCGATCCCCACCCCGTTCTCGAAATACGGCCTTCTCTACATCGCTTCCGGCTACATGCCCGACGACCTGCGCCCCGTCTACGCCATCCGTCCCGGTGCTTCGGGCGATATCAGTCTCGAAGACGGTCAAACCTCGAACGCCTTCATCGCATGGCATCATCCGCAGGGGGGTCCGTACAACCCGTCGCCGCTCATCTACGACGATGCCTACTACACGCTCTATGATCGCGGTTTCTTCACCAGCCACGATGCGCGGACCGGCGCCGTGATCTACGACAAACGACGCATCGACCCTGTCGCGGGGAACTTCACGACATCCCCGTGGGCCTATGACGGCAAGATCTTTTGCTTGAACGAAGACGGAACCACCTTCGTCATTCGCGCGGGAAGCTCGTTCGAGGTCCTAGGCAAGAACGACCTCGACGAGGTCACCCTGGCGAGCCCTGCGATCTTGAGAGACAGTCTCCTCATTCGAACCGCCACCAAGCTCTACCGCATCAAGTCGGACGGCGCTTCGAGCTCGCAACAATAGCCCGAGCCAAAGCGTGAAACGCTTCGCCGCATCGTTGTTGCTGAGCGGCCTCGCGGGTTGCGGCTCCGCTCCCGAGCCGGAGACGTCTCGCGAAACCGTTCACGTCGGCGCCGGCACCGTGGTCGATGTCGTCGAGGGTCGAGTGCTCATCGATCACGACGCGATCCCCGGATTCATGGACGCGATGACGATGAGCTTCGGGGTCGAAGACCCGGCCCTCCTGCAAGGACTGGAAGTCGGAATGGAAGTGTCGTTTAGGGTCAAGGTGCTCGACGCCGCGTTCGTGATCGAGAGCATCGAGCCGAACGAGCGCTCGCCTTAGCGCCGAGACTCTCGATCGCCGCGACGCCACCAGTGCGTAGCTCATCAAAACCCCTCCGCGCGAAATACGATCACGCCTTCGAAGACCGTCATCAAAACCCGCGTCTCCCCTACATCGCCAGGATCGGTCTCGAATAGATTACGCTCGAGCACGACGACGTCCGCGAGCTTGCCGACCTCGAGCGAGCCGGTCACGTCGTCGAGGAAGCTCGCATGGGCTCCGCCTATGGTGAAGCTTTGGATCATCTCGGCCAAGCTCGCGCGCTCCTCCGGCCCGAGCACGTTATCCGCCGCGCTCGGATCGTCACTTCGCAAGACGCCCATCTCGATCCCGACCAACGGGTCGAAAGGAATGGTCACTGGGAAATCGCTCGCGGAAGCCACGACGACGCCGGCGCGGAAGAAGCTCTCCATGGGGTATTCGAGATTCGCGCGCGATTCTCCGAGAAACGGCGCCTCCAGCTTGTCGAAGTAGTCGCCCTTCGTGAACCAAAACGGCTGAGGTACGGCGACGACGTCGAGCTCGGCGAACCGAGAGATGTCTTCGGGAGCCACGAGCTGGAGATGGGTCATTTGGTGGCGCGCGTCTCGCACGCCGTTCTCGCTACGCGCGTGCTCGAACGCGTCGAGGGTGACACGCACCGCGCCGTCGCCGATCGCATGGACGTGTACCAGAAAGCCGTGCCGATCCGCCGTCGCCACCACCGCGTTCAAATGCTCGGGCTCCCACAAGAGCTCACCGCGATAGCCAGGACGGTGCGTGTAATCCTCCAGGAGATATGCCGTCTCGCCTTCGACGACCCCGTCTACGAAAATCTTGATGCCGTCGATCGCGAAGCGCGGAGAAACGAAGCGGGAGCGAACCGTTGCCAGAGCCTCGACTTCCTCGAGCGTCGTCTCCGGCTCGACGAGCAGATTGGCCCGCACTCTGACCTGCAAGTCAGACTCGAGATAGGCGTCGGCCACCCCGTTTCCGACGCTCACATACGCGTCTCGAACGGTGGTGACCCCGGCTCGGGCCGCCAGCTGCTCGAACGCGTGCAGCGCCATTTGGTGCTCCTCGCGAGCTCTCTCGGGCAGGAAACGATCGACCAGCCCCATCGCGCTCTCACGCAACGTCCCCGTGGGCTCACCCGTATCGGGGTCACGTACGATCACTCCGCCCGGGGGATCTTTCGTGTCCGCGTCGATCCCGGCCAGCTCCAGCGCGCGGCTGTTCACCCAGGTCGAGTGACCATCCTCCGAAGAGAGCACGATCGGTCGACCGGCCTCCACGGCGTCGAGCGCCGTTCGGTGAGGCCCTTCTTCCGGAAACACGGTATTGCTCCAACCGGCCCCTTCGATCGCCTCTCGCTCGGGATAGGCATTCGAGAACTCCTGCACCGCCGCGACGTAATCACCTAGCGAGCTCATTCCGTAGAGTCGTACGGAGAGAGAGGCGACCGGCGTCGACGCCGGATGAGAGTGGCTGTCGAAAAAGCCGGGCAGAACCATCTTCCCCCCGAGCTCGATCACTTCAGTGTCCACGCCGACGAACGCCTCGACGCCCGCGTCGTCGCCGACATAAACGATCCGATTCCCTTCCACGGCGAGCGCGCTCGCCCACGCCTCATCGGGGTTGACGGTGTAGACGGCGCCTCCTCGAAGCACGAGCGATGCCGGCGGGGGCGCGTTCGTACAGGAGCTGGCAATGACGAGAGCGATGAGACACGTTCTGACGAGCATGGCAGCGAATCATACCCGCTAAGAAACGTCCGCGCACGAGGTCCAAGCCGCGAAAGCTATTCGTATCGCAGGGCGACCATAGGGCTGACTCTCGACGCTCTCCAAGCCGGGACCAAGTTCGCGACCGCCGCGACCGCGAGCATGAGAAGCGTCGCCAGCGCGAAGGAAAGAGGGTCGAAACCGCTCATTCCCAACAGCAAGCCCGAAAAGACTCGCGCCACGAGGATCGACGCCAAGAGCCCGAGCACCACCCCAACCGCTGCCAGGCGCATTCCGGAAGCCAGTATCATCCGAAGAACGCTCCCCGCATCGGCCCCCATCGCCATCCGTAGTCCGACTTCCCTCTTTCGTCGGCTAACCGCGTAAGCGATCACGCCGTAGAGACCCACTGCAGCGAGGCACAGAGCGAGAAGACCGAACGCGCCGAGCAGGCTCGCCCCGAGTCGCGTGGGAACGAGTGTCAACGCGACGACATCGGCGGCGGTGCCTTCTTCGGTGAAGACGACCTCCGGCTCGTGCTCGAGCACGGCCGCTCGCAGCGCGGGCAATGAGGCCTCCGCAGGACCGCGGGTGCGAATCACGAGTCCCGTCGAGCGAGATGGAGATTGAGCTCTCGCGAAATGAATGTACGGACGAGGCTCCTCACCCAGGGTTCGCACTTTGTGATTCCGACTGACCCCGACGATCTCGATCGGAGAGCCGGTCGGCCCTTCGGTATAGATCCGCTCTCCCACCGCGCTCTTGCCCGGCCAATAGAGATTCGCCATCGCTTCGTTCACGACGACGACATCGGGAGATCCGGGTCGATCGCTCTCGGTGAAACCGCGGCCGGCGACGATGGGGACATCGGTCACTTCGAAATAGTCGGACCCGACGTGAACCGCATCGATGGGAACGCTGTCCTCCTCGGTCTCGTGATGACCGGGGACGAAGATGCCCTCCATGTTGATGTCGGGAGCCATCGGGAGCCGGCTCGAGAGAGACACGGCTTCCACTCCCGGAACACCGGGGAGTGTCTCCAGCAGGAGCCGCTGAAGTGCTTCCGCTTCCGCGAGCGTGTAGTCGTTCATCTGGAGGTTGAAGCTGAGACTCGCGATCCGGCTCGGGTCGAAACCGAGATCGATCCGTTGGGCTTGAACGAGCGAACGCGTCAATAGCGACCCGGCGACGAGAAGCACGAGAGAGACCGCGAGCTGTCCGGTGACCAACGCCTGGCTGAGGGTGAATCTTCGCCGTCGCTCATCGCCGGAGCCGGCCTCTCCTTTGAGCGCCGGGACGACACTCGGGCGTGACGCCCGAAGCGCCGGGACGAGCCCGAACACCAGCGCGGTCACGACCGAGACCGCGACGGCATAGCTCAAGACGGTCACATCGATCCGGTAAGTAAACGCTATCGGGATCGGCAGGGGCGGGGAAAGCACCGAGAGAAGGCGGGCCGCCCAAAAGGCCATGCCGATGCCGGCCGCTCCCCCGAGCCCCGCAAGAAGTAGGCTCTCGGTCAGAAGCTGTCGGACGAGTCGAGCCCGGCTCGCACCGACCGACAAGCGCACCGCGATCTCACGCCGTCGATTCGTCGCTCGGGACAAGAGCATATTCGCGACGTTCGCGCACGCTATCAGCAACACCATCCCCACCGCGACCATGAGCACTCGACCGGCATTGGCCAGGATGTCGTCTACCATCGGATGAAAGCGCACCTGCCCCTGCGGCAGGACCGCAGAGGCCGTATTTTCGTTCGTGTCCGGATACTCCTGCTCGAGGCGAGCGAACACGGTCGAGACCTGAGTACGGGCATCTTCGAGCGTCCGGCCGGGCGCGAGCCTGCCCTTGACGAACAACCATCGGGTACCCCGGCGTTCCCGACGGGTGCCGGTGCTGGTCGGAGGCCCGGTGTTCGCCTGGATCCCGGAAAAGCTCAAGCGCTCGACCATTGCCGTCGGGACCCAAAATTCCGGGCTGAACCCCGGGATCGTTCCGGTGTAGCCCTCCGGGGCGACGCCTATGATCGTGTACTCGACCCCGCTCACACGCAGTTGGGTACCGAGTACGCCCGGGGCGCCGCCGAGACGGCGTTGCCAAAGACCGTGGCTCACCACCATGACCGGATGGGCGCCCTCGGTCTCATCTTCCTCGGCGCGGAAGTCTCGTCCGAGCGTCGGGACCACGCCCAGCACGTCGAAGTAGTTCGCGGTCGCGACGATGCCGACGATGAGCTCGGAACGACCTTCCGTCGTGAGAATCCCTCGAACCATCCCATGAGCCATGAGACCTTCGAACGCATCGACGTCA
>JAJCXL010000063.1 GCA_029263435.1 Acidobacteriota bacterium
CCTTCCCCTTCACTCGAAGCGCCGATGGCGGATGGGATGCTCCGAGAGCGCTCGACCTCGAAAGCGGTGCACGGGTTCTCCTCCTGTACGTCGATGCGGATCACGAGGCGTTGTCCGTCGACTACGTGACGGTGCTACCCATTCGCGATTTGTGTGGACTGGCAACTCAGGCCGATGAAGTGTTCGCGGAGTTCAAAGATGACGCTGACGCAAAGGGCGTCCAGCGGGTATTCGTGGTCCCTCACGAGACGCCTCTCGGACCTTCGGTTGCACTCGCGTACGGGCGAAGCTCGGCCGGGAAGTGGTCGCGCCGTTCCACCAAGCATTGCGACTGATGATGAGCGTCTGAAGAGAATGGAAATGCTGCGTAGTCCTGTCGATCGGTTCGGTAAGCCTGTAGCGGTGGGCGCTCGCGTCCGCATCCTCAATGTCGCTCCCGAGCTCGAAGACAGGCTGTCCGTCGAAGAGTGGGAACAGCTCCAGACGATGGTCGGAGACATTTTTACTGTGTACGAGATTGACGAGTTTGGTTCGCCCTGGGTCGAGAAATGGTTCGGAAGTGAGGAAGATGGCCGTTCCTGCCATAGCCTCGCCTTGGCTCCCGAGGAGATGGAAGTTGTGTCGTCAGCGAGTGGCGTTTCAGCGAACGACGACGCCGGCAGTTGATTCTTCCTTGCATAGCCAGAGCTACGGGTGCGCGATGACCACTAAGCTCTTCGCGTTCTCCGCGCACATCCCCAGCGCCTGAGTCAGGCCATCGCGCGCACCGCTCGGGTCGCGGCCTCCCGAGCCGAGAGCGCTCGGGCGCTCGGGGCCGAACTGTTTGCGCGCGAGTCGAAGCGCTTGTTGTCAAATACCAACTCGAGAGTAGCTTTCAGCTTTGGAGAAAGAAGATTCCGTATTCGGTTTCAGTCTGGCCGTGCTGTTCCTCAAACTTCCTCAAGGCCCGGGCGATGCGTCCGGGTTCTTTGTTGGGAAGCGAGTACGGGATGATGACAACGCCAGGATGTTTCTCACCAGCCTGGTAGGTGGAGACCGTCAATCTGATGAAGTCATCTCGGTTTCGGGTGACCAGGATACGGTCCTGCGAGGCGGCGAACTCGAGTTGTTCTCGATCTCCAAAGCCACGGCGGTCGATCTCGTGCACGCTCACGATATTCAGGCCCCTGCCCTGACCCGCTTTTGAGACGGCGGGATTCACGTCCTCGTCGAGAAGAAACCGCACGTTTCTATCGGCGGGAGATCAAGGGTGCAGTGAAAGGCAGCTCTTTACGAAGCTTCTCCGGTGTCCATTCGCGCTCGCGCGCTTGGCGCGCATCGATCTCGGTCGGAAACTGCTCATAGTAAGAAAGCGCGGCGCGAATCTGCGTTTCGTCGAGCCAATCGTAGTTCTTGCGGAGTTCGCCGTAGTCCTCATCTCCGTGCTTGAAGGCGGCGATGACTTCCCAGACGTCGATCCCGGAGCCCGCGATCACGGCCCGGCGGCCTGAAGGGCCGTCAACGAACACGATACCAGGCGCCCGTCGCATTCTGACCGCCTCTTCGAGAAGCTCCTTCGTCGTGGCGGACCACGTCTTTCCCCGCTCTTCCGCTTCCCGAGCAATTTGGCTCTCGAGCTCCTCGGACACTCGAATTCCCCTCGTCTTACTCGTCATTCGTGCACCTTGTGCACGTAGTGTAACAACGTTGTGGAGGCCGGGCAACCGGAGCATCGGGCGTGGCCTTGTCGAAACGCGAGCGACGCTCGCCTGAGGTTACGGATGCGCGATCACCACCAAGCTCTTCGCGTTGTCTCTTGCACACCCTAACGCTTGAGTCAGGCTGTCGGGATCGAGGGCGGCGAAGCTCTCGTCGAGCATGACGAGAGGGGCGTCCTGAAGTAACGCTCGAGCGAGAAAGACGCGGCTCTGCTCGCCGTGGGACAGTCTCCAGCCGGTGTCACCGATGAGTTGGTTCATACCGCCGGGCATCTTGTCGAGAAGCTCTCCCAATCCGAGGTCGCGACAGAGCGACTCGGCTTCGCGCCAGTCGTCCCGTTCGGGTGGCCAGCGTCGGCCCATGAGGACGTTGAACGCGAAGACCTCGGTGAAGACGTGGTTCTCGTGAAATTGTGGCGCGGTCGCGACGCGGCGGGTCCAGCCGTCATCACCGAGGCTTTGTCGGTCGACGCCTTCGATGAAGACACCTCCGGATGACGGTTTGCGGATGCCGTTGAGTAGAGAGATGAGCGTAGACTTGCCGCCGCCCGACGGTGAGGTGAGCAAGATGCGGTCGCCGGTGTTGATGGTGAAGCTCGTGTTCTGGATGGCCGGCTCGGCGCGGTTGGCGTAGCGGTAGCTGAGCTCGTTCGCTTCGAGCCACGGGTGACCGTCGGGGGCCGCGGGTTGGCGGCGCGAGAGGCTCAGGAGATTCGGGTCTCCGCGATGAGGGGTGCGGCCGGCGGCGAGAAAAAGAGTTCTGATGCGCTCCCAGGTGATGACCGCGTCGAGAAGCTCCGAGAGTCCGTCGACGAGTTTATGAAGCGCGCGATAGGCGAGAAGGGTTCCGCCGATGGCGACGGCGAGCTGGCCGAGGGTCGCGACACCGAGGATGAAGCCGGGCGCGAAAGCGAAGACGGCGATCGGAAGCCACATGCGCGGAAACGCGGACAGGACGGCTTGGAGTCGATCGGCGCGGCGGGCGTCTTGGAGGTAAGACACGAGGTGGACGTCTTCGCGCTCGTGGCGTGAATTGGCGGTGAGTTGTGCGATGCGAGTGCGGTGTCCGACCATGCGCTCGACGACGTCATGGCTGACCTTGAGCCGGGCTCGGGTCCAGTCGCGGCGTCGAAGAAAGTAGCGCCGTCCGACGAGGTAGCACGCGCCCATGGTGGCGAGGAGAAGCGAGGCGTGGATCCACCCGCCGGAACCGAAGCCGACAACGACGGCGCTGACGATGAGCTGCAAGCTCGCGGCGGCGGAGGTGAGGCCTCCGCTCATGGCGAGGGTCTCGATGGTCTCAGACTCGAGCACCCTCGCGAGGTGCTTGCCGACGCCGTCGTGGCGGGTCTCGTCCGGGTCGAGACGCATGGCGCCGATGAGCAGGCGCTGTTTGAGAAGGCCTCCGGCAGCGACGGCGACTCTCCCTTCGTACCACGTCGAGATCATGCGAAACGGGACCATCGTCGCGAAGAGCAGTGCCCAGGCGGTGAGCCAGCCGGCGTCGATCTGTCCGCGCAGCGCGCCGCGGCCGATGAGCCACCACGACGCGACGAACAAGCAGAAATCGATCAGAAACGCCGCGGCGAAGATCGAGACGAGCTCGGGAAGTCGCGCTCGGCGAATGTCTTCGTAAACGCTCTCGGCAGGCGTGGGTCGGAGCAGCCAAATGTGGTCGAAGCTTTCGGTGCTGAGGCGCTCGGCGACCATCCTGGCCCGAGCCTTCGCGGGACTCTTCAGAGGCAGGCTCTCGAAGAGTGTCTCGACGTCTCGTGCGGCTTCGCTCGAAAGGCTTTGATCGAGAGCCCGGGCGACGCTCTCGCGTGCCACGCGGTGGAGCCGCCCGTCTTGGCCAAGCACCTCGAGGGCTCGCGCGCCGGAGGACACGACGAGTAGAAAATGCTCCGGGTCGAGACCGACGACGGTGGCCGAAGCACTTCGCAGAAACGGCGAAAGCTCGGGATGGGGGACGTTCATCGCGACGGACTCGACGCCCATCCATTTGGCGGCAGCATCAACCCATTCGTTCAGGTCGTCGGCTCGTCCGGGAGACTCCGGCGGCTCGTCGACGACGATCGGATAGCCGGCCCGTCGGGCGAGCGCGTAGAGACCTTCGCCTAATCGGTCGCGTGGCCAGGCGTGCTCGAGGCTCAAAGCGTTCGCTCCAGCTCGTTGACCGCGCCGTCGTGGATCTCGAACTGACGCCACGAGTCCTCGGCCCACAACTTTGTGAGCGCAGCCTCCGAGTCGAGAAGCGCTCGATAGCGCGAAGCGGGATCGGCAGCGAGAGCGCTCGGAACGCCGTCTTCTACGAGCCGTCCGCCCTCGACGACGAGCACCCGGTCGAAGCTCGCGGTCTCCTTGACGTCATGGGTAACGCACAAGAGCGTCTGGTCGTGCCAGTGCTCGCGAGCGCGAGCGAGAAGTCGCGCGCGCTGGTCTCGTCCGAGTCCGCGGAACGGCTCGTCCAGCAGGGCGAGGGTGGTGTGGGTTCGAAGGAGCGAGCGGGCCATACGGACCCGCTGGCCTTCACCGCCGGAGACGAGGCCGCCGCCTTCACCGAGGACGCTTTGAAGTCCTTCGGGAAGCATTTCCAGCACGGAGCGAAGCTCGGACTGCTTGATGACGGCCGCGAGCGTGGTGGCTTCGTGCGTGTCGTTACCGTAGCGCAGGTTATCGATGAGGCTTCGGTTCCAGATCTGAACGGCAGGATCGATCCAAGCGATGCGGGCGCGCATGTCTTCGAGACGAGACGCGCTCAAGACGTCGTCGTCGACGACGACGCGACCCACATCCGGAAAGCTCCAGCCGAGAAGTAAGCCCAGGAGCGTGGTCTTTCCGGAGCCGGAGCGGCCGACGATGGCCACGTGCTCGCCGCGGGCGACGGACAGATTCACCTCTTCGAGAATAGTGTTACCGGAGGCGCGTACGGTGACGTTCTCCATCCGGAGGTCCATCGCTTGGTCGTTGAACGGGGTCTCCTCGCCGGGCGGCGCTTGGTCTGCCTCTTCGAGTGCGTTCAAAGGCTCGGTTACGCGCAGGGTGGTGTTTCGTTGCTCGGGATAGCGCCAAGCGAGCCGTACGATCTCGAGACCGATGACGGGGAGGTTGAGCGACCAATAAGCGAGCAGAAGCATGGCCGCCGGCTCGCCGCCGCGCTGAAAGTAGGACAGGAGCATGGCAACGATGAGGCCGTAGCCGAAGACGAACTGCAGCGCTTCGGTCGCGACGGCGGCTCGTTGAAGCCCGAGCCTCGCCCGGGCCCATTGCACGAGAATGCTCTCGTGCTCGGAGCGGATGGCGCGCTCGGCGCCGTGGACGCGTAAGGGGACGAGTCCAAGGAGGGCGTCGAGATAGAACCGGCTCAATGCTCCGACGTGGCTTCGGACTCTGAGATCTCGCTCCTCGAACACGCGCATGCCGAAGAGCGGAATGAGAAGTGCCGCCGCGAACACGGCGAGGGCGACCGGCGCGGCCGCCGGCTCGAGCCAGATGATGGCAATCGTCGTGAGCACGATCTCGAAGCCGAAGCGGAGGAGCTGGCCTCCAAGCTTCGGTAAGGTCCGGAGCAAGTGAATGCTGTGATTGCGCTCCGCCATGTCGGAGATCAGCCGGCTTCGAAAATAGCGATCGCCGAGGCGAGGGAGCTTCTCCTGAAACGCGACCCGAAGTCGCATCTCCAGGCGTCGACCTAGGCGGAGCTCTCCCGTGAATGCGGAGAAATCGACGACGAGGGCGACCAACATGAACGCGGCGAGTGCGATGACGATACCGATCCGGTACTCGGAGAGCCCGAACAGAGGTGCCACCTCGAGGAGCGAGCGGAACAACAGCGCCTCGATGACGATGGCGACGGCGCTCGCGAAGAACGCGGCAGTGAGTGTGAGCGGCGTGAGCAGGCCGTCTTTGCGCAGGAGCTTCCAGAGCTCTCGCGTCGGTCGTGCGGGAGGCTCCGTCTTCGCGGCGCGCAGCGCGGGCGATAAGCTCTCCGCCTCCTCCTCCGCCGTAGCAGCACCGGTGGCATCGAGTCTGAGGAGCACCGCGCCCCGGATCGTGACCTCGCCGTCCTCGCCCGGCTCGGTCGACCAGTAGCTTTGGGGGATGGCGTTCGTATCCTTTATTAAAAGCTCTACCAGAGAGGCGGCGTCCCGGCCCGTGGCGCAGGCTTTGGCGTCGACCATCGCACGCACCGCGCGTGTGGCGGCGTCCAACGCCGAGAGCGAACGCGCGCTCGGGTCGTTCGTCGCGTCGTTGATGAAACCGTCGAGCGTTTCCGCGGGAACGTCCAGCCCAACGAGTCTTTTGCGAATAAGGGTGAGGCCCTCGTCAGAGCCTGCCCAGTCGCGCCAATCGGCCTCTGGAACACTCATGCGGTGCTCGTGAAGCTCGTGCAGTAGCTGACGCGTCGTCATGAGCCTGCGCCCCGAGGCGGGGTCCATGACTTGAACGAGCCCGGCGAACACACTCCACACCACCGCGAAATGTGTGTTTCCGTTGGGTAGACGCATGACCGCGATACACGGGAGCGAGCGCGCATCCGCGAGTAAGAGAAGGTCTTTCGGGAGCATCACTTGCTCGACCCGCACCCCGAGCTGATTCGACATTTCCTCGAGGGTCTCGATGGCGGTGCCATCGACGTCGGTCTGACACGCCTCTCGAAGCCGGCCGTAGCTGACGTTCACGTGATGGCCTTCAACGAAAGCTTTGAGCGCGGCGGGGCCGCAATCCATCGCAGACGATTGGACGACTTCCGGGACGAATCGGCGTTTGGCTCGGGTCATGGGGGAGTGACTCGTTCGAGAAGTGTAGATCCTTTTTGGCCCCGCGTTTCGCCTATCCGTTAACTTCTTTATTCCTATCGTTTACAGACCAGTTGGGACTTGTCTCAAAGAAACGCCCAGAGTAGAATCTGTGCCGGTCGGGACGAGGCTCTTCATCCGGCCGCAACTAAAGCAGACCGGCGAACGAGTCCAAAGCCGGTGGCACGCTAACCACTGACAAAGGAGGTACTTGTCGATGGATACATCGCCGCAACCGATGATCGAGGCCCAAGGACTCACCAAGTACTACGGGCCCTTCATCGCTACCGAGAACATCAGCTTCTCCATTCCGGAGGGCAAAATCGTCGCCTTTCTCGGTCCCAACGGGGCTGGTAAGACGACCACCATGAAAATGCTCACGGGCTATCTCGCCCCGAGCGCCGGCACCGCGCGGATCGCGGGGCTGGACGTTCATACGGAGCGCATCGCTGCGTCGAAGAGACTCGGCTATCTCCCGGAGAACGGGCCGCTCTACATGGACATGACAGCGCTCGAGCTGCTGGAGTTTTTCGGCGAAGCGCGTGAGCTCTCGCCGGCCGTGCTGAAGAACCGGATCGAAGAGGTCCGGGAGCTATGCGCTTTGCAGCAAGTGCTGGAAAAACCGATCGGCAAGCTGTCGCGAGGGCTTCGACAACGCGTCGGACTCGCCCAAGCGCTGTTGCACGATCCAGACGTCCTCATCATGGACGAGCCGACGGCAGGTCTCGATCCAAACCAGATCAAGCAGTTTCGCGAGAACATCCGAAAGCTCGGAAGCGCTAAGACGATCTTGATCTCGACACACATTCTTCAAGAGGTCGACGCGATCGCGGACTACGTGTTGTTCGTGCATGACGGTCGACTCGTCTTCGAAGGCACGCCGGCGGAGCTCGAAGAGGACGGCTCGCTGGAAAAACCGTTCTATCGGCTCACGAATCAGGCTCCCGCGAAACCGGTGGAGGTGCAGGCGTCATGATTAAGAACGTGAACTGGAACATCGTGCGCGCGATCGCAAAACGCGATCTGCGAATGTATTTCTCCAATCCCACCGGCTATGTCTTCATCACCCTCTTCATTTTCCTGAGCGCCGCGGCCGCCTTTTGGCAGGATCGGTTCTTTCTCAACAACCTCGCGAACCTGGATCAGCTCAACGCGGTGTTCCCTTACTTGCTCATGTTCTTCGTGCCCGCGCTGACGATGTCGGTGTGGGCCGAAGAGAAGAAGCAAGGCACGGATGAGCTCTTGTTTACTCTGCCCGCGACGGACTTCGAGATCGTCGCCGGAAAGTATGCCGCCGCGCTTGCCATCTACACGGTGGCGCTGGTGCTGTCGGTAAGCCACGTCTTGGTTCTGATGTGGCTGGGCAGTCCGGATCTGGGCTTGATGTTCTCGAACTATCTCGGGTTCTGGCTCGTGGGAGCAGCGCTCATCGCGGTCGGAATGGTGGCGTCACAGCTTTCCACGAACGTCACGATCGCTTTCATTCTGGGTGCGATTTTTTGCGGCCTCGGCGTCTTCACCGAGAGTGCGGCCGGGGTGCTGAGCGATTCGCTCGCCCGGATGGTGGCACCGCTCGGGGTCATCCATCACTTCGAGGACTATGGCCGCGGCGTCATCAGCGCGACCGGACTTCTCTACTTCGCGGGTGTGACCGGACTCTTTCTCTATGTCAACGTCCTTCTGGTCAGCCGCAGGCACTGGCCTCGCGAAGTGGAAGGCGTGCGCATGTCGACGCATCAGATCGTTCGCGTCGCAGCGG
>JAJCXL010000064.1 GCA_029263435.1 Acidobacteriota bacterium
TCTGGCTCCACGTCGACGGTGCCTATGGTGCCCTCGCCGCGGTGGCTCCGAGCTGTGCGTGGATGAGAAGTGGACTCGCCCAAGCCGACTCTCTCTCGCTCGACCCGCACAAGTGGCTCTTCGTCCCGATCGACGCGAGCTGTCTATTGGTACGGGACGTCTCGTCGATGAGACGGTTCTTCAACGTGGAGGCCGAGTACCTCAAAGTCATCGCGCCCGAACAGGAAGGCGACGTGCATCAGCCGATGGCGCATACCGTCGAGCTGTCGAGACGGTTCCGAGCCCTGAAGCTCTGGTTCGTCTTCAAGACGTTCGGCGCCGCCGCGATCCGACAGACGATCGAGGAGCACCTGCGGCTCGCGCGAACGCTAGCCGGCTGGGTCGACGCGGACGATTCGTTCGAGCTGAGTGCGCCCGTCGTCACGAGCACGACGTGTTTTCGTTACGCTCCGGCCGGAGTGGACGACGCGGAGGAGCTCGACCGGCTCAACGAATCGATCCTTCATGCGGTGAACTCGAAACCAGGAGTCTTCATTTCACGAAACCGTTTGAGAGGGCGCTTTACGCTGCGAGCCTGCGTGACCGGGGTCCGGACGACGGAGGACGACCTTCGCCGTCTGTGGGACGCGTGCCGAGAGGTCGCTTCGTCGCTCGGCTGACGAGCGCGCCATGGGAACCGTCCGCGAGCGCGAGGCCTTTTGGATGCTCCTCGGAGCTGTAACCGTGACGCTCCTCTTGTATGTCGTGCCGTACGGCCAGTTCCTCGGCTACCCGCTCGTGTTGCTATCGACCTTTGCCCACGAAATGGGACACGGGGTGGCCGCGGCCCTGGTGGGCGGCAGCTTTGTCAGCTTCGAGATGTCTCCGGACGCGTCCGGTGTCGCACAGCTCATGGTCCCCGACAGCCGTCTCGCGAAAGCGGCGACTGCAGCGGGGGGGCTGGTGGGACCTGCGGTGCTTGCCTTCGTCTTTTTCTTGCTCGCGAGGCGGCCGACGACGTCGCGGAGCACGTTGACGGCTTTCGGCGCGGTGAGTCTTCTCGCGCTCGTGCTCGTGGTAAGAGGTTGGTTCGGGTGGTTGTTCGTAGGCGCTCTCTCTACGGGATGCTTGTGGGCCGGACTGAAGGCGCGCGCCAAAGTTTCCCAGTGGGTGCTCGCTTTCATGGCGGTTCAGCTCAGCTTGAGCGTTTTCTCGCGCAGCGACTACTTGTTTACCGAGCGGGCCGGCGCGGCCCCGTCGGACGTGGCGCAGATGGCGTCGGCGCTGTTTCTGCCCTATTGGTTCTGGGGTGCCCTCGTCGGGGCGATGTCTGCGGGCGTCGTAGGATTCGGCATGCGGCTTTTTCTGCGTCAGCGCTCGCGGGCGTGACGGTTTCGTGATCATTTAGAGCGAAAGTAGGCCAATGCGGTTCGAAACGATGGCCCTTGTCGGGTTTGGTTGGGCAGCGCTTGCGACTGGGTGCGGTGATTCGGGTGGTGTTCCCACCCCCTTTCAGCCGAGTCCGGGTCCCGTCGCGAATACGACGACCACGACGAGCGCGCCCGCGCCTCCTCCTTCTCCTCCCACCACGACGACGAGTGTTCCGTCCGGCCCGCGCACGTTGCGCCGCGCGACGTTCGTGAACGCGAACGGCTACGTGACTGAAGGCACGGCGCGGATTCAGATGGAAGACGGTGTCTATTCTCTCGAGCTCGATTCGGACTTTCGCACGAGCAACTCTGCGGCGCTCGACGTGAGGCTTTGCACGAACGCGAATTGCACCGGGGATCACCTAAGCCTCGGTGCGTTGCAACGCTTCGGTGGTCGTCAGAGCTATCCGCTCGACAACGCGGCGAATGCTTACGGTTTCGTGACGATCTATTGTCTCGCCGTTCGGCTTCCCTTCGGCTACGGACGCTTGCAGTGAAGGCAATGAAGCGCTCGCTCGGTGCCCGCGCTCTGTGGGCAGTCGTCGTGCTGGTAGGCGGGAGCTCGCCGTCCGAAGCCGGTCCGTGGGCAGTGGGAAAAGGGCGCTTATACGCCAACTTTGCGTTCGAGACCCTGAGCACGACTCGGCTCGCGACGCCCGACGGAAACATCCAGACCATTCCCGAGCTCGGGCTGAGGCAGTTCGGCTTCTACGGTGTTTTTGGGCTGAGCGACCGACTGACCCTCATCGTCGATCGCGTGGGTTATCGGCGCACCGAGATCGAAGCGTTCGATGCGGCCGCCGGGGTCGAGGATACGCGCTTCGGGCTCCAGTGGCAGCTCGGACGAAAAGGCGCGTGGGAGCTCGCAGCGCGCGGCATCTTTCAAGCTCCGACGGGTGACGAGACCAAGGGTCTCGGCGTGTTGCCCACCGGCTCAGGCGTTTGGGAGGGGGAAGCGCGCGTCGGCGGAGGTCGCTCGTGGCGTGAAGGACGCTTGTACGGGTATGCCGAGATCGGACATCAATTTCGGGGGGGCGCGCTCCGAGACGCGTTCAGCTACGAGACCCAGCTCGGCTATTGGCTGCACCCCCGGCTGCTCGTCGGAGCCACGTTGCGCGGGGTTCAACCTTACCGGAGCGAGCCCGCCGACGATGCGATCGGATCGCCTTCCGGGCTCGGTGACGGTGTCACCTACGCGGTCTATGCGCCGATGGCGATCGTCAAGCTTGGCGGCGGCACCGGCATCCAGGTCGAGATCGAAGACGCGTTCAACGAAACGAACCTAGCCACCGGCGTGAAGTTTCGTATCAAGTTCTTCCTCGAGCGCTAAGGAAGGCCTCAGGCGGCGGCTTCGACGCGGCCGTCGCGCAGCCGGATGGTGCGCCTCGCGCGCGCGGCGACTTCTTGCTCATGAGTGATGACGACGAGCGTGTGCCCTTGCTCGTGGAGCTCGTCGAACAAGGCGAGAATCTCGTCGCCCGTGGCCGTGTCGAGATTGCCGGTGGGCTCATCGGCCAACACGATCGATGGATTGTTGACGAGCGCTCTCGCGATGGCGACTCTCTGACGCTGGCCGCCCGATAGCTCGTTGGGTCGATGCGACAAACGGTCCCCGAGGTCGACACGCTCGAGCGCCTTGCGGGCCCGTGCGCGACGCTCCTCCGCCGGGACGCCGCTATAGACGAGGGGCAGCTCGACGTTTCTGAGAGCGGGTGCGCGCGGCAGTAGCTGGAAGGTTTGAAAGACGAAACCGATCTCTCGATTGCGGACCACCGCGAGCTCGTCGTCCTCCATCGCACTCACCTCGCGATCGTTGAGGAGGTAGGAACCCTTCGTGGGTGTATCGAGGCAGCCAATGACGTTCATGAGGGTCGACTTTCCCGATCCTGATGGACCCATGATCGCGATGTACTCGCCTTTGTCGACCAAGACGTCTACGCCGGCGAGCGCGTGGATCTCTTCGCCGCCCATCGTGTAGGTCTTCCACAACCCGCGGGCTTCGATCAGGCTCATGCCGTGATTGTAACGCGCGAAAAGCTGCGGTTTGCGAAGCCTGCCTTGCCAAACTAGCATGAGAAGCGAAGCTCACCGGAGTGCGAATGAAAAGCAGTGTGCGAGATTGCCCGGCCCCGAGATCGAGATCGATGCGATATATGGCCTACGGGCTCGCGGCCTGGTGCCAGCTAGCTTCGCTGATACTGACGAGCTGTACCGGAGCCTCGGCGGATCTTCCTGATGAGGGGGTTTCGGCCCTCCCGCTCGAAACGCTCCGGGTGCGCCGCGGTGATTTCCACGATCGGGTTCTATTGACGGGAACTCTGGAGGCGACCCGCGGGGTCCGCATCACTCCACCCCGCACCCCGACGTGGCAGGTGCAGATCCGTTGGATGGAGGAAGACGGCGTGCCGGTCGTGGCAGGGCAAAAAATACTCGAGCTCGACAACACCGCCTTCGCGGCCGACCTGGAAGAAAAACAGCTCGCGGCTCGGAAAGAAGAGAAGGAGATCCAGCAACAGCAGGCCGAAGGCGAGGCGCGCTCGGCTGAGCTCTCCTTCGCCGTCGCCCAACGGAAGGTCGAGCTCGACAAAGCCGCGATCGACGCGGATGTGCCGAAAGAGCTCGTCCCGCTTCGCGAGTACCAGGACAAACAGCTCGTGCTCGAGCGGGCCCGCAGCGCGTTCGCGAAAGCGGAGGAGGAGCTCCAGACCCAGATCCGTACGGCCGCGCAGGAGCTCGAGATCCGCCGCGCCAATCTTCGAAAAACCCTCTACGACATCCGGGTCGCCGAGCAGGCCATCGCTGAGCTCTCACTCGAGGCACCCACGGCGGGCGTTCTGATCGTCGGCAACATGCGTCGTGAGAATCGTAAGCTGCAAGTCGGTGACACCGTTTGGCCCGGATATGTGGTCGCCAGCATCCCCGACTTGAACGAGATGCAAGTCGAAGCCCAGCTGAGCGACGTCGATGACGGTCGCGTCGTGGCGGGTATGCGCGCGTCCGTTTGGCTGGATAGCTATCCCGACACCGAGCTGGCCGGGTTCGTTCGCGACATCACACCGGTGGCACAGGAGACGAGCCCCCGCTCGCTCCGCCGGTCCTTCCGGGTCCGGGTCGCGCTCGACGAGACCGACCCGGAGAGGATGCGCCCCGGCATGGCCGTCAAAGTCGAGCTCCAGGTTCCGACTGAGACGGAGGCGTTGCTCGTCCCGCGAGCCGCGGTGGATTTCACGGTGTTTCCGCCGATGGCGTTTCTCGCCGATGGGGACGCCGTGCCGGTAACGCTTGGGCGGTGTAACGCCCACGAATGCATCCTCGAGGAGGGTCTCGAGCTCGATGCCGAGCTCGGGAGGCGACCCTTATGATCAGAACCTTCCTCGGGAACCGCCGAGCTCTTTTCGCTGGAATCGCCGTCACGCTCGTCGTTTCATGGTGGGCGGTATCGAGCATCAGCGCGGATCGAAGCGCACGGTGGGCGAGCGTCACCCGAGGGGATCTCGCGCTCAGGGTCGAGATCGAAGGCACGCTCGCGGCCGTGCGTACCCATCTCATGACGCCGCCACCGATCTCCGGAAATTGGGAGTACAAAATCTCACGTATGGCCGAGGATGGAGCCGACGTCGAAGCGGGTGACGACGTCTTGAGCTTCGACACTTCCGAGCTCGAACGGCGCTTGCTCGAGTTCACCGCCACCCTCGAATCCGCGGAGACGGAGATCGAAAAAAAGAAAGCCGGCATCGACTTGCGTCGTCGGGACGATGACCTTCGCCTCGCTGAGGCGCTAGCCAATCGTGACAAGTCGGAGCTCAAGCTCGAACGGCCCGAGCAGTTCGTCGCGGCAAAGGAGATCGAGAAGCTAGAGCTCGATCGCGACCTCGCCAGACAAGAGGTCGCTTATCTCGAGAATCGCCGCCGGCTCGTCGATCGGGCCGATGACACGGAGCTCGGAATCCTCTCCGAGCAGCGGGACCAAGCGGCGCTGAGGGTGCGAGAGCTTCGCTCGGGCATCGAGCGGATGACGCTGGCCGCCCCGCAAGACGGCACCGTCGTTCATGTCACGGACCGGCGCGGGGAAAAGAAGCGGATGGGTGACACCGTCTGGCGACGCGATCGAATTCTGGAGATCCCCGACCTCACGGAGATGGTGGCGCGAGGCCTCGTGGACGAATCGGATGCGGGGCTCATCGGGCGCGGACAATCCGTCGAGCTACGTCTGGACGCCTATCCGGACGTGACCTTTTCGGGCACGATCGAAAAGATTGGAAAAACCGTGCAACCGAAAACGCGAAACTCGCCATTGCGCTCGGTGCGCCTGGACGTGGCGCTCGCGCAAACGGACGCCAATCGGATGCGACCCGAGATGCGTTTTCGCGGACAGGTCGAGGTCGGAAAACAGACCGACGTGCTGCTGGTCCCTGAAGCGGCGGTCACGCTCGAGCCCGGCGGCGCTTTCGTCGCGAAGCGATCGTTGACGGGGTCCACCCTGGTCGCGGTGGAGCTCGGGGATCAGGACGGTGAGAGGGTCGTGGTTCTCTCCGGACTCGCTGAGGGCGATCAAGTCCTGCTGAGCCGCTGAACGATGAGCCCGCGATCTCTCCTCCTCGTGACGACAGCCGCTGCTGTTGCGCTCGGCTCGTTGTTTCTATTCTTCTTCACGGCTCCCGAACAAAACGTGCCGACCCTGGTCGTTCGGAACCGCTCGTTTCGACAGCGCGTGAGCGCGGACGGGGTGTTGGAGGCGGTGAAGACAACGCCGTTATCGGCGCCGCCGCGCACGCGAGGTCCGGCCAAGATCGCGTGGATGGCGGAGGACGGCATCTACGTGAAGCAAGGCGACGTGATCGTTCGCTTCGATCCGATGGAGAGCGAACGGTCGCTCGTCGAAGGAGAGCTCGCACTGTCGACGGCGGTCAGTCGGATCCGACAAAACGAAGCTCAGGCCGAAGCGACCCTCAACGATGTCGAGCGCGACCGGGCCCTCGCTGAGTTCGAGCTCGATTCGGCCAGAAACTTCTCGAACAAGGACCCGGAGATCTTTTCCCGGGTCGAGATCATCGAGGCGCAGATCGATGAAGAGCTGGCTGGGCTCAAGCTCGACCACGCTGAAGGCCGCGCTGAGATCCAAGAGACGCTGTCTTCGTTCGACTACGAGATGTTCAGCATCGAGCGGGGTCAGGCGGAAGTCAAGATCGAGCAAGCGAACGATGCATTGGACGCGCTCGAAGTGCGGGCCCCTCACGACGGCATCGTCATCTTCGTGCGAGATTGGCGTGGCAACACGCGACAAGTCGGTGACACGGTGTTTTCTCGCCAGCCGATTGCCGAGCTTCCCGCCCTCGATCTCATGAAAGCCGACATCTACGTGCTCGAAGCCGATGCCGGTGGGCTCGAGGAGGGACGCCCGGCGGAGCTCGTCGTGGAAGCATCGCCGGAGCGAATCTTCGACGCCACTATCCGGCACGTGGACCGGATGCCGAAGCCGAAGATCCGAGGAGTACCGGTGCAATATTTTTCCGTCACTCTCGAGCTCACGGAAACGGATCCCACGATCATGAAGCCCGGTCAGCGCGTCCGCGCGACGCTGTTTCTCGCTGAGCGTGACGATGCGGTCGTCGTTCCGCGGCAGGCGGTGTTCGAGCTAGAGGGGCGGAAGCTCATCTATCGCCGTGAGGGGGATCGATTCGAAGCGGTCGAAGTGCGCTTGGGGCCGTCGTCGCTCGGACAAGTAGTCATCGAAGACGGGATCGTCGAAGGCGATGCGATCGCATTGAGAGATCCGTCGAGATCTCACCGTTCTCTCGTTCCTGCGCCGAAAGATGCCGGAAGCGACGGGTTGTCTCCCTCCTCGTAGAACGATGAGCGTTACTGAAACTCTACGGGATGCCATCGATAGCCTGACGTCTCACAAGCTTCGAGCCAGCTTGAGCATGCTCGGGATGATCTTCGGCGTGGGCGCCGTCATCGCGATGCTCTCCATCGGTGAAGGCGCGGAGCGACAAGCGCTCGCTATGATCGAGCGACTGGGGCTCCACAATGTCGTCATCGAGGCCAAAGAGCTCGCGCGCGAGGATTTGATGGAGATCCGTGAAAAGTCTCCGGGGCTAACCCACCGAGACATCGAAGCGGTGGTCGAGACGGTGCCCGGCGTCGAATGGGTCGCCCCGCGCGTCAAAGTCGAGCCCTATAAGGTCATGGCCGCGGGAACGAAGAGCGAAGCGATGGCGTACGGCGTCTCCTATCATCACTTCGAGCTGGGGAGCCTCCGATTGGCGGAAGGCCGTTTTCTCGACGCGGTCGACGAGACGACCCACGCGCAAGTTTCTGTCATCGGCGCAAAAGTGCGCCAGGACTTGTTCGGTTATGGTCCGGCCATCGGCGAGACTCTGAAAGTCAACGACGTTTGGCTCGAAGTCGTAGGAGTGCTCGAATCGGACGCCGCGACGTCGGATTCTTTTCAAGGCATCCGACTCAGCTCGACCGCGGGAGAGATCTACTTGCCGTACTCGACGGCACTTCGCAAATTCGACCATCCTCCGCTGGACTCACCTTACGACCAGATCGTCGTGCGGGTCGACGCGGACGCGTCTCCGTGGCAGACGACGGCGCTCATCGATCCGCTCCTCCAGCTTCTTCACGGCGGGGCGGAGGATTACGCGATCGTCGTGCCCGAGGCGCTCTTGGAGCAAAGCCGCAATACCCAACGGTTGTTCAAGATCGTCATGGGCTGCATCGCCGGCATCTCACTGCTGGTGGGCGGGATCGGTATCATGAACATCATGCTCGCGAGCGTCTTGGAGCGCACCCGAGAGATTGGGGTCCGGCGGGCGGTGGGGGCCCGGCGCGCCGATATACGCTTTCAGTTCATCGTCGAGTCGTTCTCGATCAGCCTGATTGGCGGTGTGGCAGGCATCTTCATGGGGCTGGCCATTGCCCACGTGATCGCCTTTTACGCCGAGTGGCCAACCGTCGTGACGTTGTGGTCGATCTTATTGTCGAGCGGAGTGTCGGTCACGGTGGGAGTGTTTTCCGGCCTCTATCCGGCGAATCGCGCGTCGGAGCTCGACCCGGTCCACGCGCTCGGCTACGAGTAGGGCCCGGCTCATCCACGCATCGGCGTCATAGACGAGAGCGGCGCCGCTCGCTACACTCGAAACGTACCCCTTTTTCCGACGTCTACCGCCGCGACCAGGTTTAGTGCCACCAGATGCGACTCGCTATCTTTCACGGGTTCGAGCTCACCGGCTCGGGCAGCAATGAGTACACCCGATACTTGTCGCGCGCACTCGCGCGCCAGGGCCACGACGTGCACGTGCTGTGTCGCGAGCCTTCGCCTAGGTCCGTCGCTCACGTCGCGCGAGCGATCGCATGGAGCTTCACCGGTCCGCCGAAAGAGCTATTCTCTCGCGACGTTTCGGAGGGCGGCATCACGCTTCACCAGCTCCCTCATGGCGCGGTGCGGCCGGTCTACATTACCGACAAGCAACGTCTTGGGAACGTGAAAGCGTTCGAGTCGCTCACGAATGCCGAGCTCGCGAGCTATCACGACGAGTCGGTTGGCGTCGTCGATCGGGTGTTGAACGCGTACCCGGTCGATGTCGTTCATGCGAATCATCTGGTGTGGCAGCCCTCGATACTCGAAGCCACCGACCATCCCTACATCGTCTTTCCGCATGGAAGTGCTATCGAATACACCGTGCGACGAGACGATCGTTACCGAGCTTACGCTGCCACCGCGCTCGCCAAATCGCGCGGCATCATCTCCGGAAATCAAGAAGTCCTGCAGCGGATCCTGAGCCTCTATCCGAAGGATCGTGACGAGCTCTTCGCGAAGAGCGCCATCGTCGGGGTCGGCGTCGATACGGCTTTGTTCCGACCCGTCGAGCGATCGGAGCGCGAACGTTCGGTCCGTCGGGTGAAGGTGGCCGCGGGCGGAAAAACGGCAGCGCAATCTCGGGCGCTACGCGAGAGTCTCGCTCGCGGTGAGCTCGAAGCTCTGACGGCTTCGAGAGGGACCTATGACGAGTCGCTTCCCGATGCCGATGTGAGCGAGAAGCTCGGCCGGATCCCGTGGGTAGAAGGCCGCATTCTACTTTTCGTGGGAGCCCTCACTGCGGGCAAGGGAATCCAAACGCTCATTTGTGCTCTTCCGGCCATCTTGAAAGAGCATCCGTCCACGCATCTCGTCATCGTCGGAAGCGGTGCCTATCGAGAAGTGCTCGAAGGTCTCGTCCATGCGATCGCCACCGGCGCGCAGGCTCTTTTCGACTATCTCGTCGAGCATGGGTTCGAGCTCGATCGAAGCGAGCTGGAAGGTGGCTGGGCTGGGCTCTCCGGCCCGGTGCCCACCTGCGCGGATCTCGACGAGCACGTTCACTTCCTCGGCAGGCTGTCGCACGACCGTCTGAAGCACGTCGCGCCCTGCGCGGACCTGGCGGTGTTTCCGTCGGTCGTGCCCGAGGCTTATCCTTTGGTGCTCATGGAGTCTCTCGCGAACGGTGTGTTGCCCCTCGTTTCTGATTTCAGCGGGTTCGCCGACGGGTTGGAGCAGCTCTCCGCCTTGCTCGGAAAGGACCTGGTCGATCGGCTGCGTTTGCCGCACGAGAGCGACGCCCGGCTCGCCGGAGCGGTCGAACAGATTTGCTCCGTTCTCGACGAGCCTCCTGACGACGCAACAAGAGCGCGGCTCCGTTCGGTCGCGGTCGAGCACTTCGACTGGGAAGTGCGTGCGACGGAGATGGTCGCCGCTTATGGCCGTTTCTCGGCCGGTGAAGGGAGCGCTTGATGCGCGTCATTGTCTCGATCTTGGC
>JAJCXL010000065.1 GCA_029263435.1 Acidobacteriota bacterium
TCCGTGGAAGAGCTCGACGCCACGAAGGAGGCGATCTTCCCGCGCACGAAGGCGCGATAGCTCTCGTAGAAGTCCGCCACCCCGTAGAGATCGAAGTCGTTCGCTTCGCGCGCCTACAAGGCGACGAAGCGCTCGGCCACGTCGACCCTTCCGGAGTAGGCGAGGTCCATCGCGAGAAAGACGACATCGGCGCACACATCGGCGAAGCGGAAACGCTCATTGAACTCGATACAGTCGATGATCGCGATCTGACCCGCATCCGTCAGGTAGACGTGCTCGAGTCTCAGGTCACCATGACCATCTCGAATGCGTTCGTCCTCGACCCGGGCCTCGAACGTCGTTCGTCGATCTCGCAGGAATCGAATCTGCCAGGATTCGATCTCGTCGACCTGGTCGTCGCTCACATAGTCACGAATGCTCGACTCGACTTGCTCGAAGTTCTCACGAACGTTCTTCTCGATGACATCGATCGAGCCGAAGCGTCGGATCCGCTCGTCGTGCCGAGAGCGTTCATGAAACGCCGCGAGCCGGCGAGCGATCGCTTCGATGTCGTCATCACTCATCCGGCCGTCAGCCAAGCGCAGGTCGGCTCGGTCGCGCTCCGGGAGGCGCTTCATGTGGACCGCCCAGTCGACCACTTCCCCGGCGCCTTCGAAGCTAAGCCCATCTGAGCGAGATCGACGGACGGGCACGACGCCGAGATAGACGCTGGGTGCGAGACGACGGTTCAAGGCCACTTCGTTCTCGCATGCCTCTCGCCTCTTCTCAATGGTCGTGAAATCGAGAAAGCCGAGATCGACCGGCCGTTTGACCTTCCACACTTCGGTCGAGCTCAAGTAGACCCAGGAGATGTGGGTCTGCCGAAGCTCGAGCCCCGGCGCCATGAGATCGTCAGGTAAGCTCAAGCAACCTCCAATCACGGTTTACGAGCAAAAAGCATATCTGGTGAAGATGCTCGTCGCATCCATCAACCGCGGCCCCATGCGATACCATCGCGCCTTCATGGAGCGTGGAGGTCGGATGATGCGTGGTCGTGGCTTGGCGATAGGGATGATCGGGATTTTGGCTTCGGCGAACGACGCGAGGTCGCAGTTCGTGGTCGAGGAGACGACCATCGACGCCGTACACGTTGCGATGCGCGCGGGTGAGCTGACCGCGCGCCAGCTCGTCGAAGCTTCTCTGGCGCGGATCGAGGCTTACGATGACAAAGGGCCCGTGATAAACGCGGTCATCTTCGTCAATCCGAATGCGCTCGGCCGCGCGGACGCCCTCGATGCGAGCTTCGAGCGCTCCGGACGCACCAGTTTGAGCGGGAGTTTGCACGGTATCCCGGTCCTGCTCAAAGACAATATCGAGACCCACGATATGCCCACCACCGCGGGATCGACCGCGCTCGCCGGGTGGCGACCCAACAAAGACGCGTACTTGACGCAGCGGCTCCGAGAGGCCGGCGCCATCATCCTCGCCAAAGTCAACCTCACCGAGTTCGCAGCCACCGGGATCACGCGAAGCTCACTTGGCGGTCAAACGCTCAACCCGTACGACACGACGCGCACCCCCGGGGGCTCGAGCGGCGGCACCGGCGCCGGGCTCGCCGCAAACTTCGGGCTTCTCGGGATTGGGACCGACACCGTCAACTCGATCCGCTCTCCGGCTTCCGCCAACAACGTGGTCGGTATTCGGCCCACCCGAGGCCTCGTCAGCCGCACCGGCGTCATCCCTTACGCACTGAGCCAGGACATGGCGGGACCGTTGGCGCGCAAGGTGAAGGACGCCGCGACGATGCTGAGTGTGATCGCGGGCTACGATCCAGCGGACCCGACGACGGCGAGCAGTGTCGGCCACACGTCGCTCTACGAAGAGGCCGTCGATCCAGAGGGGCTCCGGGGCGCACGGCTGGGCGTTCTACGCTCCTTTTTCGGGACCGGCGACGAGCACGAGGCCGTGAACCGAGTGATGGAGCGAGCGCTCGACCAGATGCGCGAGCTCGGGGCGGTGACCATCGACATCGACGAGGCGCTCGACGCGGACGCACTCATTCGTGACGTCGGGGTCTCGCTCTTCGAGCTCAATGCTCACTTGTCGAGCTACCTCGCGCGTCGCGGCGCGCCGCCTCGCTCTCTCGAAGAGATCCTCGACTCCGGAAAGTTCGAACCGGTCCTCGAAGGCGTCTATCGCCGTGCGCTCGAGCGAAGCATTGACTCGCCCGAGTACAAGCAACGGCTCGTGAACAAAGGAGCGCTGCAAGAGCGTGTCCTGGTATGGATGGCGGAGCACCGGCTCGACGCGATCGTTTATCCCTTGCAAAAACGACTCGTCGTCCCGCTCGGCGAAGACCAAGTAGAACGAAACGGCATTCTTGCTTCGATTACGGGGTTTCCCGCCATCACCGTCCCCGGTGGATTCTCCGCGGAGAGTCCGACCGCACCGTTAGGGGTTCCGGTGGGGATCGAGTTTCTCGGACGGCCGTTCACCGAGACGACGCTCCTCCGACTCGCCTCCGGGTTCGAGCACCACACGAGGCACCGCAAGCTCCCCCGTAGCACGCCTCCGCTCTGATGCGTCTCGGAGGGTTGGACGCCGCGATCGTCGTCGCCTACTTTGGCGTCATCGCGTGGATCGGCTTTCGTGCGCTCAGAAAAACGCACAGCTTCGAAGACTACGCCGTCGCGGGGCGCCGGCTCCCGGTGTTGTTCTTGTTCGCCACCATGGCGGCGACGGCCACCGGCGGCGCCGCGACGATCGGACGAGCGTCGCAAGCGTATCAATCCGGGATCGTGATCTTCGTCGCCACGATCGCTTTCGTGTTGAACCAGACGTTTTCGGGGCTCGTACTAGCTCCGAGAATCCGTGCGATCGGCAAGCTCTACACGGTCGGCGACGTCATGGGCTTCTATTATGGACGCGCCGGGCGGGCCTTGACGGGCACGGTGTCGTTTCTCTACAGCGTGACGCTGTTCGGGGTGCAGCTTCTCGCCATGGGGCGGATTCTCCAATCCATTACCGGACTCCCTCTCGTCCCGCTCACCATCGCGGGGTCGGTGCTCACCATCCTCTATACAGGGTTCGGCGGGATTTGGGCGGTGGTCTACACAGACCTTCTGCAGTTCATCATTCTCGCTTTCGGCATCACGACGGCATCGCTCATCGCCATCAGCCGCGCCGGGGGGATGGATGGGCTCGTCGCGCGGGTGGCTGAGATCGAGCCCCAACGCCTCACCCTGATGGGCGACTGGCCCGTGTCGGAGATCGTCGCCATTTTTTTCGCTTTCTTGCTTGGAGAGGCGCTGGCGCCTTACTTCGTGCAGCGCTTTCTCTCGACGCGGAGCCCGGCGGATACGCGCGCCGGCGCGACCCTTTTCGGAGGCTATTACGGCTTCTACACGATCGTCGTGATTGCTCTCGGTCTCAGCGGCATCGTGCTGTTGAGCGAGACCGAGCCGGACTTGGTGCTGACGTCCTTGGTTCGCGACGTCGTGCCCGTAGGTCTCAAAGGAGCCGTCTTCGCCGCGCTCCTCGCCGCGGTGATGTCGACCGGAGACTCGATCCTCAACAACGCCTCGGTCGTGTTCACCCGCGACCTCTATCAAAAGCTCTGGCGGCCGGAGGCCAGCAGTGCCTCGATGCTACAACTGGCTCGCATCTCCACACTCGTCATCGGCGGCGGCGGCGTCTTGGCCGCGCTCAGCCTGCCGGATGTCTTCGCGCTCCTCGTCTACACCTACACTCTCTGGGCACCGTCCATCATTCCTCCGCTCGTCGTCGCTCTCCTTTGGGGCGCTCCGCGCGAGCGTTTCGTCGAGCCGCGAGCCGCCACCCTCGCCATCCTCACGGGGCTCGTGACGACCTTCGCCTGGGACCGAATGTCCGAGCCGTTCCACGTCCCCGCTCTCATCGTCGGGGTCTCATCCAACCTCGTCGTTCTATTCATCTGTCATCGATGGCTCGTCGGCCGGCCCGGCGGAAAATGGTTCACACCAGAAAACGTTCCCGTGGAGGTGCCGGCGTGAGTCTTGGAAGCGTCGTGGTCTATGTCTCCGCTACGGTGGTCTACGGGTTCGTGGCGGCCACCGCGTGGGCCTGGATCCGTCACGTCCGACGACCGGATGACGATCGGTAGCGTTTCGCGAAAGACACAGTAGGATATTCCCGGAGGCACGCACATGGAGAAGAACAGGAGAAGAACGATGTTGAAGATGATGGCGGCGGCGCCGTTTGCCGGGGGTGCGCTCGGAGCCGGTGCCTTGGAAACGACTCGCGAGGACAGCCTCGTAAAGTTCACCGGAGACGGCCTGTCTCTGTCTCCTGCCCAGGCGGTCGGGGTGCTGCAAAAGCTCACGAGCGAGCGCGGCATCGAAGCCGACTACTACTCGCGCGGCGGGGTGGTAGAAGAGCTCGAATCGACGATGGCCGACGCGCTGGGAAAGCAGAGCGCCATCTATTTCCCTACCGGTACGCTCGCGAATCACGTCGCGGTTCGAACCTTGGCAGGCACCAGGACCCGAGCCATCGTGCCGCACGAAAGCCATCTCTACAACGACTCCGGGGATTGCGCGCAACAGCTGAGCCAGCTCAACCTCCTTCCCCTCGGATCCGATCGAGCGA
>JAJCXL010000066.1 GCA_029263435.1 Acidobacteriota bacterium
CCTACGAAAAGCTCGGGGAGCGAGGATCTCTTGACCAGGTAGTTCCAGTAAGAATGAATGGCTGAGGCGAAGACTACGAGTAAGAAATCACTCCCGGACATTTATGACAGTGGGTCTGTCAGGCCAAGGAGTCTCTCAAAACGAGGCTGGCTCGTGAGCTGGTTGATATGACGTTCAATACTTTCGATTTCACTCGAGCGAAATCGTTCATAGCGTTCCGTGTAGATCGGATGTCCTTGCGGTAGAAACGAAATGCTTTCGCCAGGTATTTGGTAAATCTGTTTCTTATGCCGGCCGAATACATGAATGTGAAGCTTTGCTCCTTCCTTGTTGATGCTCCAATTCCCCATGTCTTGATAATTTACTTTCGCGACTCCGATGACGTTCAGCAAAGCGTCGCCGGCCAGCATAGTAGCGACCATTAACTGCACGGCTTCTAAGGGCGTCGCGAGAGACCGATCGGAGATCGCTCTATGGGGCTCGACGCTAAGGTGTCCTCCGTCTTCTCTGGAGTGCAGAGGGATTGCGGGTACCAAAATTGACACTTGGCCGAGGTCTAGGATTTCGGTGGGCTTCATCGGGTTAGAGAGACTCTACCTCGCTCGTATTGCAGGTAAAAGGACTAGGATAATCTTTCCTAGATCGCACGAGCGGTCACCAAGAGAGGAGTTTGACGATGGCGAGTAACGGAAGCGGAACCCCTGACGACCCCTGGCTCCTAAATACCCCGCTGGGAAAAGCTCAGTTCGAGATGCATCGGGACGAAGAAAAGAAAGTGCTTCACTGTCAGGTCGGATCGACATGGCTCCACTATCAGATCCGTGCGCTGGACGACCTCCACGCGATGTTGAAAAAGCACGGGGATTGGATGGAGCTCGGAAACGCGGACGAAAAAGCAGAGACCAAGCCTGACACGGTCGAGAATTGGGCGCGCTCGAAGAACAACCCGGTCAAAGGCTGGTACGGGCTTCGCAAAGGCTACCGTGGCCGCTTCGCGGCTTACGTCGCCCCGGTGCTCGAGCGTCTCGGCAAAGTCGAGTTCGACAAGCGTGGTCGCAGCACCTGGGTTCGCGCGATCTAAACGCTCCGAGACGAGCGGCGGGACGAACTCCTTTTCGGCGTTCGAAAGAGCCCGCCGCCCGCCTCGACAATACGAGCGAAGGCCTAAGCCCTCGCGACCTCTATAGGCTCAACGACGGCGGCGCCCGGCGCCCAGCACGGCGATGCCAAGGCTCATCAACGCGAAGGTCGCCGGCTCGGGCATATTCATCGAACCGTTGATCCGAAACGCCCCGATGGTCCCCGCCGAGCTCTGCACCCAAGTATCGAACGGACTCGCTTGAGTCCCTTCATCGATCAGCGTCATGTTCGAGCCGGTGGCACCGGTATCGTTCAGCTTGATGCCCACGGAGCTCGCCATGCCGTTGGGAGTAGCGAAGCCACCCACGCCGGGGAGTCCAGCCGATACGCCGAAGTAGTAGGTGCCCGGTCCCAGAAACGGGTTGGAGCTCGACAGCGCGCTAACGACGCTTCCCCCTCCGCCAACCATTCCTCCCGACACGTGCATGAGATCCAAGATCGTGCCCGGGATCCCACCGCCGTCCGACGCAATCCACAAGTCGACTTCGTTCTCCCCGGAGTTCAGAGAGAGCGCGACGTCCACGCTGGAGATCGTCGTCGCCGAACCCACGGTGAACGCCCAGGCCCACTCGCGATCGGAATAAGTCGCCGGGCCCAACCCGCCGAGATTGCCGGCGCTGGTTAGACTTTCGTCCAAGGAGACGAACTGTGGGTTCTGGAAAGTGTTTCCAGGACCAAGGCTATCGAAGATAGCGCCGGCTTGCGCCGGAAGCGCCATCGCAAAGGCGATAGCTGCACCGGCAATGACACGCAACGTACTACGAGAAGAAATCATGAAGCTGTCCTTTCGTGATGAGTTTTGCTTATCGAAGGACATGCAATCTCGGTTCCATGCGGCGGAGCGCTCGGCGGAGCGGGCCTGTCGCTGCTCAAGCCCAGCCAGTCCAACCAAAACCCGTAAGCATTTCCGACACATTCGCAGCAGTCATCGCGATAACTTCAACATTCCATATGCCTTATAAGGAACGGACAGAGTGTCAAGATTCTCGACACTCGAGATCGCCAGTCGCCCTTGGGTGATGAGTTTCGCCCCGGCGCATCAACGATCGTCCGATAAATGGAGTGGTAGAATATTGGCTGAGCTCTAGAAGCCGGACCACTCGAAGGGAGACCCTTTGGTGACAGTTTCGAAGTATTCTCGACGAGCGCCTGCGGCGTTCGCGTTGTTAGTCTCGCTGAGTTTGTTCGGCACGTCGTTCGCGAGCGCCTCAAAAAGCGCGCTCGTCCAGGACGACGACACCCTCGAGTGGCTCGACGACTACGATGAAGCGTTCGCTCTCGCCAAGAGAACGGGACAACCGGTCTTTCTAGAGTTTCGCTGCGCCCCTTGAATCAGCGGTCGCCGCTTCGACGCACAGGTTGTGCTGTCGCCGAAAGAGTCCCGTAGAGGGCAACTTCTTCAACAATACATCCGCGTCCGCGTCGTCGACATGACCGGGATCGACATCGGCCTTTACGATTACGATCGCCACTTTTCCATTTACTACTTCGCGGTCAGTCCCGATGGGCAGATCTATCTGCGCTATGGGGGCCGGGATGCACGCTCCGCGGACTCGTATTTGGATCTGGACAGCATTTCTCTCGCCCTGGAGGCAGGGCTGGAGCAGCACCAGCGGTGGCAGCAAGGGGTGCTCGCCGAGGCGGAGCGACCTGCATCGAAATTTCCTCGGGACATCGCATTACTCCGCGAGGAGGAAATGACCGACAACAAGATGTCCGGCGGTCGATGCATCGAGTGCCACATGATCTCGGACTACGAAATCGTGGAGAAAGAAGCTGCCGGCACTCTCGACAAGCCTCGCGACATGTTCCGCTCCCCGGATATTCGAGACATCGGCATTCAACTGGATGTGCCGAAAGGACTCGTCGTGGGCGAGGTCACGGGCGCTGCCGCCAAGGCGGGCATGTTGGCCGGCGACACGATCGTAGCGATCGGAGACACGCCGGTGCTGACGTTCGGGGACTACCTCTATCACTATGACAAGCTCGACCGATCCGCCACCGAGCTTACGCTCACGGTCGAGCGTGGTACCGGCCCGGACACCCCGCCAACTCCTGTCAGGCTCGAGCTCGAGCTTCCTTCACTGTGGTGGGCGCATGACGTGAGCTACCGCCGCTGGTCGGTGGACCCGGTGACCGACTTCGACTCCGAACCGTTGACCGCGGAGCGCAAGTCCACGCTCGGCCTGAGACCGCAGAGCTTCGCGTGCGAGGTCACCAAGGTGAGATTTTGGGCGGCGGTGCGCGGCAACCACACCCTTGAAGAGGGAGACATCGTGGTCTCGGTGAATGGCGTCGAGACCGATCCGCTCGCAACGACGTGTGGTCTGTACATACAATTGCGAGTCCACGCTGGAGATACCGTCACGCTGGGCGTCCTTCGCAAGGGGGAGCGTATCGACATGCCTTTGAAGACGGAGCGGAAGCACTTCCGAAAGTCGTTGCGGAGAAAAATCGGATGAGACCGCGTCAGATGTTGCTCGCAATCGCCGTGTCGGCCCTGGGGGTGTTCGGCCTATCGTCCTCGGTGCGGCCCGGACAAGACGAAGCCGGAGTCAAAGTGTGGCTCGACGACATGCACGCCGTGACGTATCAAGCGCGCCTCGAAGGCGACTGGCTCATCGTCCAAGTCACCCACGAGGCGGGCTGGCATACCTATTCCATGGACAACGTCGCGCGAGCTCGCGAAAAAAGCGGCAAGGCACAACCCGAAACGGAGCTCCCCACGGTGGTCACCCTGCCGGAGGGCCTCACGATTCGAGGCGAGTGGCGACAGAGTCCGCCGGTCGATCTGTCAACGCCTGAGATCCGGTGGTACACGTGGGGCTTCGAGGGCCGGAGCTACTTCGCCGCGCACGTGGGAGAGACCGACGAACGAGGGTCGGTTCTGATCGATGCGCAAGCTTGCACGGACTCACTGTGCGCCATGGTGGACGCCTTGGAGGTCCCCGTCGACGCGAGCGACTCTGAC
>JAJCXL010000067.1 GCA_029263435.1 Acidobacteriota bacterium
ACGCCGCGCATCCGAGGATCGAGCGCGTCTCTCAGCGCGTCTCCGAGCGCGTTGAACGCAACGACCAGGAACAAGATCGCGGCGCCGGGGGCCACGGAAAGCAACGGCTGGGTCGTCAAATAGCGGTAACCATCATTCACCATCGCGCCCCACGCGGCTTCCGGGGGGGCGACCCCGACGCCGAGAAAGCTGAGCGCGGCTTCTCCGAGAATCGCGTAGCCGAGGTTCAACGTCGCCAAGACGAGAACCGGGGAAAGACACTGCGGAAGGATATGACGCGCGATTACTCTCGGTGTGCTCGCCCCCAGCGCGCGCGACGCGGTCACGAACTCCCGCTCTTTCACGCCCAAGACCACGCCGCGGACGACGCGGCTGTAGGTGGGGACGAGGGCTATCGCGAGGGCGAGGGTGACGCTGACGAGCCCGCCGCCGAGTAAGGCCGCGACGACGAGCGCGAACACGACCGGAGGAATGATCATAATGGCATCGACGCTCCGCATGACGACCACGTCGGTCCATCGACCGAAATAGCCGGACAGAACACCCGCCGCGGTGCCGACGAGAGCCGCGAGCGTCACGGACCCTACCCCCGCCAGAATAGCGACCCGCGTTGCGTAGATCAGTCGACTCCAGACGTCTCTTCCCAGCGCGTCGGTACCGAGCAGGTGATTTGCCGACGGTGAGGCGAGCGCGTTTGCGAGCTCCTGGGCGTTCGGGTCGTGTGGGACGAGCCAAGGCGCGCACGACGCGGCCCCTAGGAAAGAAGCGATGACGATACCTGGTGCGACGAGCCGAGCCCGCTTCACCGGTCACTCTCGACTCTCGGATCGACGATCCCGTAAGAACAGTCCACCGCGAGGTTACCCAGCAGCACGACGAGCGCGAGGACGAGGACGCTCGCTTGCACCACGACGAAGTCCTTGTCGAAGATGGCCTGGACGATCATCCGTCCGGTCCCTGGAATGTTGAACACGGTCTCCACGATCACCGAGCCGCCCACGATATGTCGGAGGTACACACCGAGCACGGTGAGTACCGGAATGAGTCCGTTGCGAAGGACGTGGCTCATCAAGACCCGGCCTTCACCGGCTCCGAAGGCGCGGGCCGTCGTGACATAGTTTTCCCGCAAGACCTCGATCATTGCGGCTCGCGTTTGTCGAGTCATCGCCGCTAGGGGCACGACCGAAAGGCACGCCACGGGCATCACCAACTGACGAAGACTCAGCCAGAAATTCGTAAACGGTGACGTGTAGCCTTGCACGGGCAACCAGCCAAGCGTCAACGCGAACACGTAGATCCCGAGAATCCCGAGCCAGAACACGGGGACGGACATCGCCAAGCTGGCTAGAGTCGAGATCGTGCGGTCGACGGCGCTACCTTGCTTCCACGCGCATAGCAGCCCGCTACCAACGCCTACGACGCTCGCCACCGCGAGCGCCAACCCACCGACGAAAACGGTGATCGGAAGACGTCGAGCGATGAGCTCGGAGACATCTTCTCCGTACATCACGGACGTTCCAAGGTCTCCGTGCCAGAGCTTTCCAACCCAGTGCAAGTACTGCGTGAACAAAGGGCGGTCCAGCCAGAGCTCCTCCCTCAGTCGGGTGATCTCTTCCGGACTCGCGGACAAGCCGAGCATCGTCAGGACCGGGTCTCCGGGGATCACGTGAAGCAGGGAGAAGACGAGCATCGTGGCGAGGACGAGAATCACTGCCGAGTGCATCAATCGGCGAGAGATGTAAGCGTACATGGAGAGACGGGGTCAATCTCGCACGATGCGGACGTCGGCGGGGGTCCACTGCGTTCGGTTCAAGCGGTACAAGCCGTCGTCATGAACGTTGCGGTGCCTCGCCGCCATATCCACCCGCGACCAAAGATAGAGAATCATCGCGTGGTGATCGACGGCGATCCGAGAAACCTCTTGGGTCAATCTCTGCTTGTCCTCGAGGTCCGGGACTCTGCGTGCTTCGTCCAGCGTCGCTTCATATTCCGGGGGATGGTCCACGCTCGTCCAAAGCGGGGATCTCTCGGAGAGATCGGTCGACAAGGCCCGGGTGGCATCCGGGTTGGGTGCCCCCGGCGCGCACCACATCAAGCCATCCCAGCCGCCTCCGATGACGATCTTGTTGAGCCGTCCCGTATCCACCAACGCCATCTCGGCGTCGATCCCCACCCGAGCCAGATAGCCTTGGACGGCGGTGAACGCGTCGACGGTCAGGGCAGGCTGGTTCCACGTCGTGAGCCGAGTTCGAAAACCATTCGGATAGCCGGCCTCGGCGAGAAGCTCGCGCGCGCGGTCGGGATCATACGGATAGCCGCGGACTCCCGGATTGTAGGCCCAGTGGGACGGGCTCACAATCTGATTCGTGGGCTCGAACATCCCGTAAGTCAGCTCCTCGATAATGGCGTTCGTATCGACGGAGTGAATGACGGCTCGGCGAACCCGAACATCCGCGAACGGAGACTCTGGATTCGCACTATCGAAGGCCAACCCGAACCCTCCCACCCCAACCGTGGCGCGGGAGATCTCGAAACGCTCATCGCTCATCATCTCGAAAGCGTCTTTCGGCGCAAGCTCCACGACCGCGTCGACGTCGCCGTTCTTGAAAGCGGCGATGAGCGTCATGGGGTGCGCGATGATGACCCACTCGACCCCGTCGACATAAGGCTTGCCTTCCTGCCAGTAATCGTCGAAGCGCTCGTAGACTTGCCTCACGTCGCGATCCCACGACACGAATCGAAACGGCCCGGTGCCGATCGGATTCCTCTCGCTCCATCTCCGGCCGTGCTTTTCGAAAGCGCTCGGCGAGATGATCGTCCCTGGCGCACCGGCGAGATTTCCCAGAATCGTATTGTCCAGCTCCGAGAGGGTTAGCTTGAGTCGATAATCGTCGAGCCTCTCGACTTCGGTGACTTTGGACAGCTCCGTTCGACCGGAAGCCCGATACTGGTCGAGGTTCCACTTCACCGCGGCCGCGTCGAATCGCGTCCCGTCGTGAAACGAGACCCCACGTCTCAGGGTGAGGAAGATGGCCGGGGTGTCGACATCGACCGACCACTCGGTCGCGAGCCACGGAGTCGGGTTTCCGGCGGGATCGAATCGGATCAGAGTCTCGAGGCAAGTGTTGAGCAGGCGCGACGAGTTGACACGGCGAACGCCGGGAGGATAGCCGAGCACCACGGCATCGGCTTGGGCTCCGATGCGAAAGACGTTGTCGTTCGGTAGCTCGAAGCTGCCGCAGTGAGCTAGCAGTGCCGCCGTCAGCGCCGTGGTCGCGGCCGTGAGGAGGGGGCGATATCGAATCATTCCTTAAAGCCGCGGGGCGACGAAGCCACCGAGTCGATTCTCTAGCTCGAGGGCGACGCGCAAGACGATGTCTTCACGCGCGGGTGCCCCGATGATCTGGACGCCCACCGGAAGCCCCGTCGGACCACCGGGAGCGGTCGCGACCCGGAGCGTGGCTGCGGGCCATCCCGTCAAGTTGTAGGTTTGGGTGTAGCTGATGCCGAGCACGGTGTCCGCCTGCCGCAGACCTCCGTGAGGCCTCGCTGGAAAGCCGGCGACCGGGCAGAGAATGACATCGTAGTCCGCCATGAATGCGATCATGGTGGCGCGAAAGCGGTTGAGACGGGTGATGAAGCGGTTGATGTCGCCCAGGCTCAGGGGAGGGGCGTGGGCTCTGGCGGCGCCGATCGAATCGGCGACCAAAGAAGACATCGTCGACGTTCCCATCGCTTGGAGTGACGCTTGGAAGTCGACGAGGCCTTCCGCGGACAGTCCGAAGACGAGCTCTGAGGTCTCCTCGATCCCGGCGGGGCGTGCGTGCTCGACTCGGTCGACGGCGTCCGTCAGGCTAAGGGCCGCACGCTCGACGGCCGTGATGGTATCGGGGTCCGGAGAGTAAATTCCATTATCCGTGTGGAACGAGATGCGAAGATCTTTCAGGGGGACGGTGTCGGGATCTCCGAGGGGCATCGGTCGGACCGACGGGTCTCGCCAATCCGGACCGGACAGGATTGGCAGAGCGGCCACCAAGTCGGAGACGTTTCGGGCGAGAGGGCCTAGCTGCGCGCGCTCTTGACCGAGACCGAGGTGAGGCGGGAACGTGCCGGTACGAGGTGCCCGTCCGGAGGTGGGGCAAAGTCCGGCGACGCCGCAGAAATGCGCGGGCAACCGGATGCTGCCGCCGCTATCGGAGCCGAGACCCAAAGGAGAACCGTAGGCCGCGATAATGGCGGCCTCGCCGCCACTGCTGCCTCCGGGCGTTCGCTCGAAATCGTAAGGGTTGTTGGTGCGTCCGTGGACGTCGTTATCCGTTTCGACCGCGAAGCCGATCTCCGGCGTGTTGGTCTTACCCAGAACAATCGCTCCGGCCGCCTTGAGTCGACAAACGAGGGTGGCGTCCTGATCGGGGACGACGTGGCGGCGTCCTTCCGTTCCCGAGGTGCACGGCATGCCGGAGACCTCGATGAGATCCTTGACGGTGAAGGGGACGCCGTGGAACGGCCCGACGTCCTCTCCGCGCGCCAACGCTTCGTCTGCCCGAGAGGCCATGTCGAGGGCGGAATCTCGCGCCAGATGAACGACCGCGTTGAGTCGATCGTGCACGGACTCGATGCGATCCAAGTGGGCGGAGACGACTTGTGTCGAGGAGACCTGCCGTGTCCTGATCGCTTCCGCTAGACGGAGCGCAGACCATGCGACGAGCTCTTCTTCGCTCATGATGATGTATCGAGAGAGCGTGGTCGGAACCGGATGAGGGTCGTCTCGTCCGTCACGGCGTCATAAACGGCTTCGACCTCCATGCCGATCCGGATCGCCTTCGGATCGCATGCCACGTCGATGAGGCTCGTCGGCATACGAGCGCCCTCATCGAGATCGACGAGCGCGATGACGTAGGGAGCTCGATCCGCGAAAGCAGGCGCGGGAGCTCGGTGAACGATGGCGAAGCTGTAGAGGACACCCTCGCCTTTCGAGGGTATCCAGCGGGTCTGCCGCGAGAAGCAACGCGGACACAATGCGCGAGGATAGAAGAAGCACCGATCGCAGTCGTCGCAGTGCTTCAGCCACAGGGCGCCCTTCTTGGCTTGCTCCCAGAAGAAGTCGGATTCCGGTTGAGCGAGAGGCTCGGGCAGTCTCGCAGATCCGTCGTTATCGGTCACGGCTTCGGCTCAATCGGTTCCGAGAACGAGAGTGCTGCAGGAAGAAAGAATACCGCCGATCCCGTTGACGAGAGAGCGGTGACAGTTGTCGACTTGGCGCTCGCCGCATTCGCTCCGGAGCTGGCGGGTGGCTTCGATGAGGAGAAACACTCCGTGCATTCCGGTATGCGTATGAGAGAGACCCCCACCGTCGGTATTGACCGGCAGTCTGCCGCCAGGAGCGATCGCTTCGGCGTTGACGAAGTCGGCTCCCTCGCCGCGAGCACAAAAACCGAGCGCTTCGAGGCTGAGCAGGACCGAATAGGTAAAGGCGTCGTAGAGCATCGCGTGGTCGATGTCGTCGTGGGTCACGCCCGCTTCGGCCATCGCTCGTCGCCCGGTTCTCTCGGCGATCAGAGCGGTCAAGTCCGGCATTTGGCTAATGATGCCGTGATCGTGGCCTTCGGCGGTACCGAGCACCCATACAGGCTCTTTCGCGAGATCGCGGGCCCGATCTTCTCGAGTCAGCACGACCGCACCGCCGGCATCCGTCACGAGACAGCAATCCGCGCGACGAAAGGGCCATACGATCCAAGGAGACGCGTGATAGTCCGAAAGGCGCATCGGTCGGTCATGCATCCATGCCTTGGGGTTGAGCTGAGCCCACGCGCGGCTGGCCATCGCGATCTCGGCAAGAGCGCCGCGGGTTCGTTCTTCTCCGTTCTCATGCATGTAGCGCGCGCAAGAGAGGGCATAGCCGGCAGGAGCCCCCACGATGCCGTGGGGAATCTCGTACTGGGTCGAAGGTTGGTTCGGGTCGGGGCTGTCGAGAACGTTTCCGTGCACGAGGCCGGCCGCATCCTGCCATCCCGGGAGACGTTGGTTGCGACCCGCTTGTCCATGGGTGATGAGAGCGACGTCGCAGTAGCGGGCACGAAGGGCTGCTGCCGCGTGTCTCACATGGGACTCGAAGGAGCCGCCGCCTATCCAAGTACCATCCGAATATGCGGGCTCGATGCCGATATATTCCGCGACGCTCAGCGGTGAGAGCCGCGCGGTGAAGAGGCCGTCGACGTCGCTCTTGGAGAGACCGGCATCTTCGAGGGCATTCGAGGCGGCTTCC
>JAJCXL010000068.1 GCA_029263435.1 Acidobacteriota bacterium
ATAAGTCTCGAGGTCATTTTGTGTGCTGGCGAGACGTGCCGACGAAGACATATTGGGCATATTTTGAGAAGGCGCAACGAAGCCAGCGCGCAAAAGGGCCCGAGAATTATGTAACGTATTACTGATGCAGGGGACTAGCAGTCCGTGGTGAAAGTGGGGCGTCGCAGCGAGAGGGGCGAGGCGGGCTGCTAGCGGGGCTGCAGCGATTTGTAGACCTCGCCGCCCTTCATCACGAAGTGAACCTCTTCGAGCGCGGTGATGTCTTCGAGAGGGTTCCCCGACACCGCGATGATATCGGCCCACTTGCCGGGCTCGAGACTCCCGATCTGGTCTTCGACACCGATGAGCTCCGCGGCATTCATCGTCGCCGTTCGGATCGCTTCGAGGGGCTGGACGTCGAGCTGATCGACGAGGATCGCGAAATCTCTGGCATTTCGACCATGCGGGAACACCGCCGCATCGGTGCCATAGGCGAACTTGACGCCGGCGTGGAACGCGAGCCCCAACTGTTCTCGTTGTTGTTTCGCCATCGCTTTGGCTTTGTCGACCGCGTAGACGGGCACACCGTTCTCCGGCCCTTCGTCGATGATGAAATCGAGCGTATAGAGGGTGGGAACGATGAACGTGCCGTGCTCCTTCGCGAGACGGATACCTTCTTCGTCGATGAGGCTTCCATGCTCGATCGAAGCTACCCCCGCCCGGATGGCGTCATTCATGCCTTGCGGAGAATGGGCGTGAGCCGCGACTTTGGTGCCGAGCATTCCCGCGGTCTGGACGATCGCTTCGAGCTCCTCGAAGGAGTATTGCTGATCGGTCAGTGCGTCTCCCACCGACAGCACGCCGCCCGTGGCCGTCACTTTGATGACATCGGCGCCGTGCTTGATCTGAGTCCGTACGGCCTTGCGGAGCTCATCGACGCCGTCTGCGATCTGGGCGTAGCCGGGAAGGTCGAGGTCCGAGTTCCACCCGTTGATGTCGGCATGGCCGCCGGTCGCTCCCACGCCGCGAGTCGCGACCCACATCCTCGGCCCCGGGACGACACCGCGATTGATGAGGTCGCGTAGTGCCGCGTCCGCATAGTTGCCGGCGCCGATGTTGCGTATCGCGGTGAAGCCGGCTTCAAGCGTGATCTTGGCGTGGGCCACGCCGTAGATCGCTTCATACGCCACAGACTCCTGGAGCTTCAACGTGTCGCCGCCGTCTCCCGGGCGGCCGTTGATATGAACGTGACAGTCGATGAGGCCGGGGAGAATCGTATAGCCGGTGAGGTCGACGACGGTGGCGCCCGCGGGAACCGCGGCACCTGCAGCCGGCCCTGCGCTAACGACCTTGCCGTCCTTGACGACGACCACTGCGTTTTCGATCGCACCGCCCAGAGCAGGGTCGACCAGAAGAGAGGCCCGCACGACGACGTCTTGAGCGAAGCCGGTACCGGCGGTGAGAATCCAAAGGGCGCATACCGATGCAGACAGTCGTTTCATGTTTGTGGTTCCTCCGAGTGCGACCGGGCGAGCCCGGCCTCGAGACAGCGAACAAAAGCTCGGGATGCTAACGCAAAAGGCGATCGCTTGCAAAGAACGTCAGTCTGGATCGAGCTCGATCCCGCAATCGGCGTGGTGAGTCCGTACGCGCACCGGCACGTCTTTACACCCAGTCCGATGGCGAATCCCAACGCCGGACATCACCCCCCCCGAGCTTGCAAACGCGCTGCAGCGGGGGCGGCAAGCGGCTTCAGTCCATGACCGGCTAGTTCTGGCATGCTCTGTGGATGTATCCGTAAGAGACGCGCCAAGGGCATCGGGTTGAGCTCGGGGAACCGACCTTCGTATTCATCCTGACCACCGCCGAAACGCACTAGTCGAGCACGCGCGCAAGCGAGCTCGCGCGAGCCAGAATGGGAGTAGAGATGTACCGGTTCAGACCATTGTTCGCCATCCTCATCGTCGTCGCCTTCGGAGTGGGATGCAGCCCGAGCGCCGACGAACAAGCGCGGTCGTCACGAGGCTTCGCACTTCCTCAGGGCAGTGTTCAAGACGGTCGTCAGGCCATCGTCGAGCTTCGCTGTACCACGTGTCACGAGGTCCACGGCCTCGAAGACGAGCTTCCTCGGCCGACGGCGACCCCCATCGTGGGCGTCAAGCTCGGTGGCCTTCTTCCACGAGAGCCGACCGACGGCGAGCTCTTGACCTCGATCATCAACCCCACCCATCGGATCAACACCCCGAATGAACAACAGAACGTGTCGAGTGATGGGGAGTCGAGAATGGCGCGGGCGGGGCTGAACGCGACGATGACGGTTCAACAAATGATCGACATCGTGGCGTTCCTTCATGACCGCTACGAGACCGTGCAGTAATCCATCCCCGAACGCGAGGCCGCATGTCGTCAGTCGAGGCAGACGGAGGCGATGTGCTCGGCAATGGCCAGTGAGCTCGTCGCGGCCGGCGAAGGGGCATTGAGGACGTGCACCACGTGCTCGTGGCGCTCGATGCGAAAATCATCGACGAGCGTACCGTCGGGGCCGAGTGCCATCGCGCGGACTCCCGAACCGCCGGGCTCGAGATCCGCCGCCGTGATCTCGGGCAGAAGTTTTTGAAGTCCCTTCACGAAGGCCCGCTTCGAGAATGACCGGTGGTACTCGCCCAACGCCGTGCGCCAATGCTCGAAGCCCATCCGCCAAAATCCGGG
>JAJCXL010000069.1 GCA_029263435.1 Acidobacteriota bacterium
CCGCCCGGGAAGGCCCTCCGCGTACTTGTTCGTAAAAACGGACCCGGTGGCCTCCAGCACCGCCATGCTGGTGAAGTTCTCGGAGGCAATGAGCTCCAACCCCTCGGATTGTCGCCGGAGCTCGGACTCGATAGCAGCGGCGATCGCGGGATCGACCGCGCGCAAGGCACTAGGCCGGGAATCTGACATGGAGCCTATCTTAGAGCGAGCCCGCCAGGGGTGCCACTACCGCATCCTCAAAATTTCCTGTATTCTAATAAGGTTTTCTCAGTCATCGAGTCCTAAACGATCATCACCCGCTAAAACCTGGGGGTAGTTGAACTTTGGAAGAGCAACGGGAACAGCTTCCGACGCCAGAGGGTACCGACGAAACGCCGGACGCCATCCCCGAAGAAGCGGAGCTCATAGAGATCGTCGAAGACGAGCCTCTGCCAACGGCTCCGCCCCAGCCGACCGCTGTCGAGCGGCTGGAAGCCGAGTATCCGGACGAGGCTCGTCAGCAGCTCGGCACCTTGCGCGCTCAGCTGGAGCGGAAAGACGGCCAGATCGAACAGGTCATGGAGGCCTATCGCAAGACGAAGTCCGAAGCGGAGAAGCTGCGCGAGAGGATCGAAAAGACCGAGCGTCGACGTTTCGAGCAATCGAAAGGCGACTTCATCGCGCGTTTCGTGGAGGTTCTCGACAACCTCGATCGGGCCATCGATTCCATCGAGGAAAGCTTCGATGCCGACGCGGTCTTGCAAGGCATCATGCTCGTTCGCTCTCGGCTGGTCCAGCTCCTCAAGACCGAGGGGCTCGAGAAGATTTTCGTCCGCGGGCAACCCTTCGATCCGATGCACAGTGAAGCTGCCGAGATGGAGGCAGTACCCGTTGAAGATCAAGACGGGGTCGTCGTCAAAGAGTTACAGCCCGGCTACATGCTCAAGGGCTCACTCTTGCGGGCCGCTCGGGTCGTGGTGGGACAATACGGAACCACCGAAGAAGCGCCGCCGCCCGAACCGGAAGCACGGCTCGAGCTCGAAGATGTCGACGCGACGTTGATGGTGGCGCCGGAGCCGGAAGCCGCGGATGACAGCTGGGAGACCGAGGAAAGCGCCGACGAGCTCCAGTTCAGCGAAGACGGGCTCGACTTCTCCAAAGAGTGAGCGAGTGAGTCGAACCTCAGCGCTTACTAAGGCCTAGCGAGTAGAAACGGATGGCCGCCTCCGGCCTCCTTCGATCCAGCCTCACGAGCTCGTCGAACTCGAGCTCGATCCGGTTGAGCCCGTTCGCCAACACAGCGGGAGAGATATCGAACGTCGCGACCACAGGCTCTGGGCCCGCATTCTCCACGGTGAGCGCTGCGACTAGACCTCCGTTTACGACGACCCTCATGACGGAAGTCCGTTGGAGCGGCTCAAAGCGAAGCTCACCGACGAGATCCGCGACGAGCTCGGCCGAGAGAACGAAGAAGATCTCGGCGCTTGGACCGTTGGATAGCCTCGACGTGTCGAACGCCCCGGCCTGCGGAGGATCCCACCCTTCCCCGAAATAAAGGAGCTCGCCCGCTCCCATCATGAGCTCGGCCTCGCCCCGCCCGAGCCGGGCCGGCATCAACAGACCTCTCTCCGGGACCTGGTACAAGACGATCGGATCTCCCAGTGCGTCGTCATGATCGAAGCGTGCGACCTCACGAAGACCCTCCGGGTTCAGCCCCGGCGGGTAGCCGGAATAAAACACCCAGTCGTAATTACCGACGAACTGCTTCTCTTCGACCCTCAACCGATGGGTGCGAAAGCCCTCTGAAGCAAAGCTCGGCGTGTATTGGTCCGTCAGCACCCGGCTGCCTCGAGGAAGGTTCTCCCTCGCCCACGTGAGCGCTCGGTCGGCGGGCGTCTCTCGCCCAAGACGCGAAGCGAGATCGATGTCGGCGAGGATAGGACTCGTCAGCAAGAGCACCCCCGCCACCGTCGCCAGGACCGGGCCGGCCCACGCGCGTCGTGACGAGAGGCCTCGGACGATGCGCTCGACGCCATCGGCCGATAGCAAAGCCACCATGGGGATCAGCGGAAGGGCGTGCCTGGGGTAGGCGCGATCGAAACCCGCGAACAACGCCCAGTACGACAGCGGATAGGCGAGCACGACTAATCGATGTCGCTCGACGGCACTGAGAGCTCGAACGGTGGCGAAAAAAGCGGCAACGCTAGCAACAGCGCCGACTCCGCGGGTGACGACTTGCCGCGTCAGCTCGTAAGGCGCGTTCAGCTGAGCCGCGCGATAGTAACCGACATGCATCGACAGGCCTTCGACGAAGCCCCTGAGGTTCAGCAACGTGTACGGGCTGGTCGTCGCGAACGCCACGCCGGAGGCGACCATCCCCCAAAGCGCCTTGCCGGAATCCGCGCGGCGATGAGGCCCGAGAACCCAAGCCGCAAGGTAGGGTGTGAGCGCGAGCGCGCCCGTGTACTTGATGGCCGCAGCCAGCCCGACGGAGGCTCCGGCGAGAAGGAACGCTCGCTGGCTTCGATGCTCGAGCAACCGAAGAGACAATAGAAGAGACATCGACACGAACAAGCTCATCACCAAATCGGGGTTCACCACCGCCGATTCTCGAAACGCGAGCGGTGAGAACGCGACCAATGCCGCCGCGAGGAGCGCGCTCCAGGGGCTCAAGTACTGCGTGCCGATCCAGAACACGACGAGCGCCGTAAAGGCCCCTGCGACCAGCGTCGTGCGACGCGCGGCGAGGTAGAACCCGGCGCGCGGGAGCTCTGGAATCGTGAGCCCGGTCCCGCTCAGGTGAGCGTGCGCCGGTAGAAGCTGGAGGTAGAAGTGGAGGCCGGGATAGCCTCGATGGCGGTGGTCGAGGTCGCCGGCTCGAATCATCTCCAGGACGTTCTCTACCACTTCCCCTTCATCGGGCCCGGGATAGTGCTCGACGTCATGCGAAGCAATGGGCCATCGGAGCATGAGCGCCGCGAGCAGCACGACACCAACGAGCACTCCGGGAAGCTTTGTCGAGCCACCGGGCGGCGTCTCGTTCCCTACGCCCTGACCGCGCGCGAGCAACAACCACGCACCGCCCATGAGGAGCCCCAGCCAACCGCCGCCCACAGCGCTCACCACGGCCGTCAGAAACAGCGCCGCGGTGGTAGCGATCGCTATGGGCCGCATTGGCTTCGGGTCGTCTCTCCGCGGAGGCTCTGCAGAGACCGGGCCACTATCCCGGCGGGGCTCGGTGCCGCCAATCGTTCAGCAAATCCCCCAACGTCTGTTCGAGAGAGTAGCTTCTCTCCCATCTGCATTCTTCACGTAGACGGCTGACGTCACCCACGATCAGTGGCGCGTCGATGTGGTGCTGGCGCTTCGGATCGACTCGAACCTCGATGTTCGCATCGGACAACGAGACGAGAGTACGGAGAATGTGGTCGATCGAGACGGCCTCGCCACTCGCAACGTTATAGGCTCGCCCGGGTGTACCGCGCTCGACGATGGCCGTGTAGGCTGCCGCGACATCACGCACATCCGTGAAGTCTCTGCGCGCGGCCAGATTCCCCACGAGGATGCATGGCTCGACCTTGCCTTTCTCGACCTCGGCCACCTGACGCGCAAAGCTCGAGCAAACGTAAGCATCGGACTGGCCCGGTCCGGTGTGGTTGAACGAGCGCGTCGATAAGACCGGCAGCTCTCCAGAGAGGAAGTAGCTTTGCCCGAGGAGCTCCTGCGCTGCCTTGCTCACGGCGTAAGGAGTGAGCGGCCGCTGAGCACGATCTTCTCGGATGGGCTGCTCCGATTCCGACACGTCGCCATATTGCTGCGCCGAGCCGACGAGAAGCACTCGGGGTTTTAGCCCCGTCGCACGCACCGCCTGGAGCACATTCTCCGTGCCGAGGATATTCGTTTCCAGCGTGAGCCGAGCTTGCGATAAGGAGCCTTGCGGATTCGAGAACGCCGCGAGGTGGTACACCGCGTCCGGCTTCGCGGAGCGCACCGCGCTCACGAGTCGGTCAGCGTCCAGCAGATCACACTCGAACAGAGCCTCGCGCTTCACGACCGTCTCCGGGAAGAGCCTTTCACGGCTCTCTCCCGGAGGCACGAGCGCGGCGACCTCGGCTCCGCCCTCACTCAAGTGATGGACCAGATGGCGCCCGACAAAGCCGGACGCCCCGGTCACGAGCGCACGCACCTAGTGGCCTGGAACACTTGAATGTTTAGCGTCTAGACGGCGTCTCGGTCCCGATCTCATCGTTGTGCCTCCTTAGAATATGACCTATATGCCGTCGTCGGCACGCCTCGACCTCGGACCCGATTCGCTCGCCAGCCACTAAACACCTAAGTGTCACAGGCCACTAGTCGATCTCCGCTCTCCAGTAATCGATCATGTCCTGAAGAGTCTGCTCGTACGGTATCTCCGGCTTCCATCCCGTCGCGGCGTGAAACTTCGACGCGTCTCCCAAGAGCACTGGTACATCGGACGGCCGAAGACGTTCGGGGTCTTCTTGCACCTCGACCTTTTGTCCGGACATCTCGATGAGCTGGTCCAAGACGTCTTTGATGCAGTAGTCGGTGCCGCTGCAAATATTGTAGGCCTCGCCCGGCTCGCAATTGTCGTCGAGGGCGAGCCAATACGCGCGAACGATGTCCCTCACATCGGTAAAGTCACGGCGGGCCTCCAAGTTACCGACTCGAATGACGGGAGGGCTTTTGCCCTTCTCAATCATGACGAGCTGCTTGGCGAAGTTCGAAGAAACGAACACGTCGCCACGGCGAGGACCGTCATGGTTGAAGCCGCGAGTGCGCACGACCTTCATACCGAAGCTCTGGCAGTACTGATAACCGAGGTAGTCCTGGCCGACTTTACTTACCGCGTAAGGCGAAAGGGGCCGGAGCGGGTTGGTCTCTTTGATCGGCAGCTCGTCCTCGTGAACGAGCCCATACTCTTCGCTCGAGCAGGCAATCTGGATCCACGGGTCGATGTCCGCGGCCCGCACCGACTCGAAGAGATTGAGCTGCCCGAGGATGTTGGTCGTTAGCGACTCCGCCGGTGCGTTCCAGGAGGACGGGACGAAGCTTTGGGCCGCGAGGTGGAAGATGCGATCGGGCTTGACCCGCTCGATGAGTTGTTGGACGGAGCTCAGATCTCTCAAATCGCATTCGATGAGCTGAACTTTGGACTCGATGTCGCGAATGTTCTCGGTTCGGCTACGCCATCGCATGATGCCGAAGACGTCCACCTCGGGATGTTCCCGCAGCACGTACTCCGCGAGATGGCTTCCCGCAAAGCCGGTCACTCCAGTAATCAAAACACGCAAGTTATTCTCCTTTTCGTCAGGCTCCGATGGGCTCGGTTCATCCTTTTCGAGCCCCAGCCAAGTAATCGTTCAACGCTTCGTGCCAAGGCCGCACCATCGTTTTGGTCGCTCGCTCGTATCTCGAAACATCGAGAGCCGAGTAGGTCGGCCGCGGCGCAGGCCTTTCGAGCGCGCTGGCGAGAATCGGAGTCAGCCGATCCTCGTCGTAACCGAGTGCGCCGGCCACCGCCTGGCCAACCTCGAGCCAGGTCGCTTCGCCTTTGTTCACGAAGTGAAACGCCCCCAAATGAGCACCCTCCGCGACACGAAGGATCCCATCCGCGAGATCCCGTGCGTAGGTCGGCGAGCCGGACTGGTCGGTAACGACCGGCACGGTCTCTCCTTGCTCGAGACGCGAGCGGGCCCAGTCGACGAATCCTTTTCCAGCCCCGTACAGCCACCCGGTACGAACGATCGAATGGGCGTCAGGACACTTCGAAGTGACCCGTGCTTCGCCCTCGAGCTTGGATCGACCGTAGCTCGACAGAGGCCTCCGTGTATCTTCCGTCCGGTAAGGACGTGACCCCTCTCCGTCGAAGACGTAATCCGTGCTG
>JAJCXL010000070.1 GCA_029263435.1 Acidobacteriota bacterium
CGGTGAACATCGAGACGGCGCCGCTTCGCTGAAAAAACGCGACGAGTACCCCGACGCACAGCTCGATCGAGCACACCCACACGAAGCTTTCATTGCCGAGCGCACGGGTGACGAGATCGGGGAAGCCCTGGAGGCCTTGCCCCATGAGCAAGACGCCAGCGAGACAAGCGAGCGCGAGGCTCGTCGCCGCTTCACGGGTGACGAAAGCGAGGACCACCGCCAACAGCGGCGGCACGATCGAGATCCAGCTGGCCTCCATGGCGGCTCAGTGTAGTGACCGAAGGTTTGCGCCACAACCCGCGAGGCCATACGATAGCCCACCAGTCTAGGAGACTTCATGAAGCGATACATCATCGAGCGCGACATCCCGGACATCGGAAGCGCGGATCGCGACGCCTTGCGAGACGCGGCGAAAAAGTCGAACAGCGTCTTGAGCGAGCTCGCGCCGAACATCCAATGGATCGAGTCCTACGTAGCCGGCGACAAGACTTTCTGCGTCTACATGGCCAAGGACGAAGCGGTGATCCAAGAGCACGCGCGCCTGAGCGGCTTTCCGGCCACGAAGGTCACCGAGATCCGCAAGCTCATCGACCCGACCACCGAGCGCGACTAGCTTCGATTCGCCCGGTCTCGCCGGCTACTTGCGGGCGCGTGGCGTCAAGGTGGTCTTCAGGGTCTCTCCGTCGCGCTCATACACGACGTCGATGGGCTCGCCCACTTTCACGACATCGAGCGCATAGGTGTAGTCATAGATGTTCGTGATCGCTTGTCCCGCAAACTCTTTGATCAGATCGCCCGCCGCGAGTCCCGCTTCTTCAGCCGGACCGCCTTCGATCACACCGCCGAGCAGGAGACCCTCGACGTCGCTCGCATAGTCCGGGATAGTGCCGGTAAACGCGCGGACGGAGTCACGGCTACCCCCCGCTTGAGAGGAGCGGGCCACTTTGATGAAGACGGGGCGCTCGTCGAGGTTCGAGAGCTTCTCCGTCAGAAGTGCTCCGAAGCGGGCCACGCGGTCCAGATCTTCGTAGTTGATGAGCTCGGCTCGATCCGATGGCTTGTGGTACTCGCTGTGGCTGCCGGTGAAGAAGTTGACGCTCGGCACTTCCGCTTGATTGAAGCTCGTGACATCGGTCGGAAGGTAAGGATCCTCGCTCGTCTGGACGTCGAAGCCGACGGGGACATTCGTCTGCTCGATGAGACGGGGCCACACGTCACTGGTGCCGACCGCTTGGAGCACGAGCTTGTTGTCGCGCATGCGGCCGACCATGTCGAAATTGACGTAGGCCGTGAGCGCTTCCGAGGCCAGCACTTTCGAGGCGACGAACGCGCCGGATCCGAGCAGACCCATTTCTTCTCCGGACCAAAAGCCGAACGCGACGCTCGACTTCCGCTCACGCCCCTTCAACCGCTCTGCGATCGCGAGCACCGCGGCGACCCCCGAGGCGTTGTCGTCCGCGCCCCCATGGATCTGGCCGGCTTCATCCGCTCCGGCCAAAGAGCTGCCTTGTTTGCCTTCTCCGAGGTGGTCGTAATGCGCCCCGACCAGCACGAAGCGATCTTCGGACGCTCCCTCGGCAGTGGATGCGCTCGGCGGGAAGTACCCGACGACGTTGAAGCCGGTCCCGGTCTCCCGCTCGAGCTTCACCGTCAGCGTTGCCGTCACGTCAGGAATGTCGAATCCGCCGACATGAGGGTTAGCGCTATCGAGATCATGCTGTGCTTGCTCGAGCGTCTTGTCGGACACGTTCTCAAAGAGCTTGTCAGCCACGAGCCCCGTAATGCTCGCGGCGACGATACCCGAGCCGGCCGCCGCGGTATCGAAGTTGAGCGCCGCCAGCTCACCGGCGCTCGGTGAGCGCGGGCCGGTGACCACGAGCAGACCCTTGGCGCCCCGCTCCCGGGCGTTTCGCGCTTTGTAGCGGAGTCCCGAATAGCGAGCGAGGACACTCTTGACCTCTTGCGACGCATCTTCGGGAAAGTAGCGTAGTACGAGAACGATCTTGTCCTCCACCTCGAGTCCGAAATAGCTGTCATAGCCGAAGTCTTGGCTCTCGGGTACGGTGATACCGTATCCGGCGAACACGATCGAGCCGGACGCCTCGCCAACCTCCGAAAAAGCGAGTCCCCGTAAGCCGTCGTCAGGCGCGTCCCAGTCCCCTACCCGAAAGCTCGAGCCGGTATCGGTCACGCCCGATGTGAACTCGAACGGCACCCGAAAGTCGCTGCGACCCGGAAGCGGTGAGATCCCCAAACGCTTCAGCTCGGAGACGATGTAGGCCGCCGCCTTCGCTGCACCTTCGGTACCGGTGAGCCGCCCGCCCATCGCTTCGGACGCCAGCGTCGTGACATGAGATCGTACGTCTTGAGCGCTCAGCGAAGCGCTGAGGCTTACCGTGAGGGCCAGGCTCCAGATGCCGTGTCGCATTATTCGTTCTCCGTGCTTCCGCGCGCCGGTGAGGCCTGTAGGGCTTCCATCGCTTTGTCGTGGTTCCAATCCGCGATGAAAATTTGGCCGCCTGTGCTCGCGCCACCGTCACGATTCGAGGTCCACGAGAGCCTATCGCCGTCCGGGGTCGGTACCGGCAGCCCATCGAAACCGTCCGTATACGTCACTCGGACCGGCTCTTTCATGCCTTCGGTGTCGACGATGAACAGCTCGAAGTTGGTGAAGCCTAGCTTGTTCGATGCGAAGAAGATGTAGTCGCCCGAGGGGTGGGCATAGGGCGCCCAGCTCATGGATTTGAAATCGGTGACCTGACGTTGATCGGCCCCGCTCGGCAGCATGCTCCAGACGTCCGCGATATCGCCGCGCTCGGTGAATCGGCGCCAGATGATCCGGGTACCGTCATAGTTGAAAAACGGGCCGCCGTCATACCCAGGCGCATAGGTCAGACGGGTTTGTTGAGAGCCGTCATAGCGCATGATGTAGATCTCGGCGAAAAAGGATGGGTCCTGCTCGAGCTGTTTTTCTTCTTCGCGCGAGAGCTTTCGGCCGTACGCGTCGCGCATCGACGTGAAGACGACCCATTGTCCATCCGGGGAGTAGCTCGCTTCCGCGTCGTAGCCGAACGCGTGGGTCAGCTGCTCGAGCTCCCCGCTGTCTGGATGGTGCACGTAGAGCTCCATCTCGGGGTCATAGTCCCACGAGTAGCGGCGCTCTTTACCAGACGCGCGGAAGTCGAGCTCTTTTTTCTGGAGATCTTTCGAGCGCGGGTCGTTATGAGTCGATCCGAAAAGAATGTTACCGGTCTCGTGTTGAAAAAATGCGCACGTCGTCTTTCCGTGACCGGGCGAGATCCGGCGCGTGTCGCCATTCAGGAGGTCGAGCACATAGATCTGGTAGAAAGGATTGTCCGCTTCGCGCTCACTTTGGAACACCATCTGCTTGCCGTCGGGAGAAAAGTACCCTTCGCCCGCGCGGCGGCCTTCAAAGGTGAGCCTGCGGGTGCGCGACAAGAAATCGGACTCGGAATAAGTCTGGGCGGACGCCGTGCCCGCCAGCAGTAGAAAGACCAGCACATTTCTCATTTCACGCCTATTTTATCCCGAAGCCTTGACGGAAGCCTCCGCGAACGCTGAGAATCACCTCCACATGGGCTACAAGAGCTTGCGCTCCGCCCTGACCGATATGGAGCGCCACGGCCATCTCGTCCGCATCCAAGCCGAGATCGATCCCGATTTGGAGCTCGCGGAGATCCAGCGCCGCGCGTACCAGGAAGAAGCGCCCGCCCTTTGGTTTCAAAACGTCAAGGGTACTCCGTTCACTGCCGTCTCGAACCTCTTCGGCTCCATCACCCGGGCGCGCTTCATGTTCCGAGACACGCTCGCTCGCGTGCAAAGAGTCGTGCAGCTGAAGGCGGACCCGACAAATGCCTGGCGGCATCCGCTCAGCTATCTCAGCGCGCCACGGACCGGGCTCCATTCGCTGCCTCGGCACGTGTCGAGCGGCCCGGTGCTGAAGCATCGCACGTCGATCTCCGAGCTCCCCGCGATCAAGAGCTGGCCGGACGACGGCGGTCCGTTCATCACCCTGCCTCAGGTCTACACCGAGCATCCCGACCATCCCGGCGTGATGCACTCGAACCTCGGGATGTACCGAGTGCAGCTCTCCGGAAACGAGTACCGGCGAGACCAAGAGATCGGCCTTCATTATCAAATCCATCGCGGCATCGGTGTTCACCATCAAGCCGCAGCCGGGAGAGACGAGCCTTTGAAGGTGAGCGTTTTCGTCGGTGGTCCCCCCGCGCATACGCTCGCGGCCGTCATGCCGCTCCCCGAAGGCCTGAGCGAGCTCTTGTTCGGAGGCATGCTCAACGCTCGCCGCTTCCGATGGACCAAGCGCAACGGACACGTGATCGCGACCGAAGCCGATTTCGTCATCACCGGCACGATCGACCCGACCCGCACCCTCCCCGAAGGGCCCTTCGGTGACCATCTCGGCTATTACAGCCTGGCGCACCTGTTCCCGGTCCTCGACGTCGACGACGTCTTCCACCGACCGGACGCGGTGTGGCCCCTGACCGTCGTCGGTCGGCCGCCTCAAGAAGATACGACGTTCGGTAAGCTCATCCACGAGATCACCGCACCGATGGTTCCGGTGGAGCTACCCGGGGTCAAAGCGATGCATGCCGTGGACGCAGCCGGGGTTCACCCGCTCATGCTGGCCATCGGGAGCGAACGTTACGTGCCGTGGGGAAAGCGCATCCCACGAGAGCTCCTCACCAATGCCAACGCCATTCTTGGATTCGGCCAGGCGTCTCTCGCCAAGTATCTCCTCATCGCGGCCTCGGAAGACGACCCGGATCTCACCCTCCTGGACCTCGAGCGGTTTTTTTGTCACGTCTTGGAGCGAGTCGACCTCACGCGCGACTTGCATTTTCAGACGCGCACCACGATGGACACCCTCGACTACTCCGGCACCGGACTCAACACCGGCTCCAAGCTCGTCATCGCCGCCGCGGGAGAGCCCATCCGTTCTCTGAGCACCCGGGTGCCGGAGATCGACGGCATCACCGCCGGGCTCGCGCTCCCCGGGGTGCTCGCGATCGAAGCGTCCGAGTTTCCCGGCTACACACGGGCGGCAGCCGATATCGCCGCTGTCACGGAGCCCCTGAGAGAGGCTGCCCTCGACGGGTTCCCCCTTCTGGTGCTCGTCGACGATCAGCGCTTCGTCACGGAGAGCATCCGAAACTTCGTCTGGGTCACGTTCACCCGCTCGAACCCCTCGCACGACGTGCACGGGATCGGCGCGTTCACCGAGCACAAACACTGGGGCTGTCACGGCGCGCTCGTCATCGATGCGCGGTTGAAGCCTCACCACGCGCCGCCGCTCATCGAGGACCCGGCCGTCACGAAGCGGGTCGACGCCCTCGTCGAGACCGATCCCGTTCTGAGAAAGATCCTCCCAGGAGACTAGTTTCATGCGCCACCCACCATTAGAAAGACTCAGCCGCCGCGAATGGTTGGCCCTGCTCGCGGTCTCGGCGTCGTGTCGCTCGCCCGCGCCGGCTCCAGCCGCATCCGGCGATGCGCCGCTCGCTCTCGCCGATTTCGAGCCGACGAGCGCGCTTCGTATCGATCAGACGACGATCGACACAGCGAAGTTTCCCGCCATCGATTTCCACTCTCACCTTTCCTGGTCCGCCGTCGGCCTCGGCACCGAGCCGTTCGGCGAGCGCGTCGATTTCCTCGAGACACCGGTCAATCTTCTCGCGGTGATGGATCGTAAGAACGTGCAGACGATGGTGAACTTGACCGGCGGCGTCGGCGCCGGACTCAGCACCGTCATCGAGCGTTTCGATCACGCCCATCCGGGCCGGTTCCTCTCGTTCACCGAGCCGTCTTGGAACGCGTTCGCCCGGGACGACTTCCCCACGTTCCAGGCCGAGCAGATCGACGAAGCCCGCGAGATCGGCGCGAGAGGACTGAAGTTGACGAAGACTCT
>JAJCXL010000071.1 GCA_029263435.1 Acidobacteriota bacterium
AAGCGGGCCCACGCAGCGACCTGCAGGTGATAGCCCACGTGATAGCCGACCGGAGGCCCTCCCACCGACAGAAGCGTCGGCGGATAGGCGTCCAAGAGTGATTCGGTGATACCGACGTGGAATAGGACGTCCCGCTGAAGCGCGCGATCGACAAGCAGGTTCCCGCCATCATCGGGACGGTAGGCGCTGCCGGTCGTCAACAGATAAGGCACGCAAACCGCAACCACGAGCGCGCCGAGCGCGAGCCGTGTCTTCGCCGGCCAGGCGAACTTCGCGGGCGTGCGATAAGGCACCACGAGCGACACGATCGCGGCGTTAACGACGAGGATCCAATAGAGGGGCTCCCAGGAAGACAGGACCGTCACGAGGTAGAACAGGGCGGCTACTGGTCCCGAAAGGACCGCCGCGAGCACGAAACGTTCTTCCCGATCCCGGCCGATGTCCAGGAGCTTGACGATGAGAAGGCCGGGAAGAAACTGAGCGAAGAAGAGTGCGGCCGCCGACTGCAGTATCAGCATGGCGGCGTGCGAACTACGAAGGAGAGAAGACCCCGCCGATCACTCCGGGAGCTTGGGGTCACACGCGGAACAAAGCATCCTTCGCGTCCATGGGCGCGCCTTTCAACAGGTGGGTCGCCATTTGAAGCGCCATCTTCATCGAGTGGTCGGAGTTGTTGTACCAATAAGCGCCCGTGCGTCCGAGAAGTTTCAAGTTTACGAAAGGCTTCACCATGCCCGAGGCGCGCGCGAAGCTGTTCTTGTAGTCCAGGTCGTAGATGGGGTAGGTGTCTCTCACCTTCTCCACGTGCACCGCGCCGAAATCAGACGGGCTTCCAACCAATTCCAACCGTACCAGATCCGCTTGGATTTGAGGAATGAGCTTCTCGGGATCCAGCCAATGTCCCGTGCCTTCGAAGCCGGTCACCTCGACGCACAAGCCCGCCTTGCCCGGAGGCGCCATGTAGGTGGCCATCTCGTTCGTGATCGAGACCCTGGATAGAACCGTGTCCGTCCCGCCGTAATAGATCCACTGTTCTTTCTGAAGGACCTCGGTCTTGATCTCCATGTTGAACAGGATGGTGCTCAGGTAGCGTATCGGTGGAGGCTCTTGGCCGAGCAGGTGCGCCAGCGCTCTCAAATTTCCGCTCCACACGACGTGCTCCGGTGACAACTTTCTGCCATTGGCGAGCTCGACTTCGGTCACTCGACCGCCGTCGGTGGTCAGTGAGACGACCGTGTTCTCGAGAGAGATCTCCCCGCCTCGTTCGACCACCCGCTCCCCGAGCTTTTCGCAAAAGCCGCCGAAGCCGCCCGCGGCCGGATACAAGAACTTGGTATCCACCGGCGTCGGGAGCAAGACCGTACGAATGAGATCGAACAGAGTCTCGCTGCGCACTCGCTTGTCGATCACCGCACGATTGATCCCTGTCTTCGCCCAGTCGACGTGGACGTCCTCGCACGGAATCTGAAGAAATTTCTCCGTGTAGGGCTTGAAGAACAATCGATAAAGGGTGTCACCGTATCGAGAGCGCGTGTACTCGGTGAACGAGTTCTCGTCTTTGGGCGCTTTTTTGAGGATCAGGTCGAAACCGGCCGAGACCATTACCTTGAAAGGCAGTCGGAACAGGGCACGGTGATCGAGCGGCCACGGAAAGTAGCGTCCGAAGAGATGAACAGCGCTCGAGCGGTCTACGACGATGTAATCGTCACCCATGACCGAAAGCAGAAAATCGAGGACTTCCTGATCTTCGGTATGGAAACGTTTGGGACCGACGTCGAACCAATAGTCGTTGTAGAGATAGGACCGCGCCAGACCACCGATGTGGTCATTGCGCTCCACGATCACGGCACTTCTGCCTTCGCCAAGAACCGCGTCGGCGAAGGTCAGACCGGCCACGCCAGCACCAATTACGAGAAATTCAGGCTTTTCACTCATCGAACAATCGCACAGTATAGTTCTCAGGGAGGCAGCACTTCCAGGACCGCGACGTCACCCTCTTCGAAGGCCACCCGAAAACGCTCCTCGGCCTCGAACAGCGGACGGAGACGAGCGCCTCGGATCGCGGTCTCGGTCGAGCCCAGAATCAGAAAGTCGATGCCTTGCGCCACCGCCTTTCGATGTGCCTCCGCCGCATCGCCACTGCCAAAAATGGGACGCACGTGACGGCGCTCCCGGGTTCGGTACTTCTGAAGGTCGAGCAAGAAGATAGGAATGCCCACCGCCATCCTACGCTCCGCCAACGCCGGAATCATCGCCCACTCCCCCGTACCTCGCGCGCGCACGTCCCACTGAACCACGGCGGACGCGGGCGTCTGGCTCTTTATCCAGTCGAACGCGCGAAGCTCATCCGCCGGAACCACCGTCGTCCAAGAGAACCCACCGGGCGACATACGGCGATTGGATATGTCAGACGCGTTGAAAACGTCGAGAGCCAACGTCAGTAGCGCCGGCACGATCACGAACGCGTGGCGTGGACGAAGCTCCCGAATCGCGACGAGCCCGAGGGCGACGAGAAAAAC
>JAJCXL010000072.1 GCA_029263435.1 Acidobacteriota bacterium
CACGCTCACCGCTTTCAAGAACACTTCGGGTAGCATCACCGCCGAGCCCACGTTGAGGTAGACGCCCCCTCCGTCGAGGCCCCGAACGACCGAAGCGAACAGCTTGAAGTCGATGAGACTTCCCTTGCCGATTGCCTCTCCGGACGCTTTGGGATGCATATGAATGATGTCCGTCCCCACCGCGACATGAACGGTGACAGGAATCGAGCGCTGATAAGCGTTCCACAGCAGACTTATCTCTTTGTGCGGCGGGGCTTCGCGCTCGAGCATCCGACCTACCGCCTCGCCGATACCGATCCCGTCCGCGGCGCCTTTCGCGATCGCATCGTTGAGGAGCGTCCCCGTCTCTTCAGCCATGCCGAACTTGCCTTCGGACAAGCCGTCGGCCACTTCTTCCGAGGTCTGGCCGACCATCGCGAGCTCGAAGTCATGAATGATGCCCGCGCCGTTCAAGGCGAGCCCCGAGACGTAGCCCCGCGACATCAACTCGATCAGTAGCGGAGACAGGCCGACTTTGATGACATGCGCCCCGAGGCCCCACAAGATGGCGCGGTCGCTCTCACGTGCCGAGCGCAGACGTCCGACGAGCTCGCGCAAATCCCCGGCCGCAAGTATATCGGGAAGCGACTCCCAAAACGCTGCGAAGCTCGCCTCGTCCCCGGCTAGTTTTCCGAGCTGCTCTTTGCCGACTTTGCTCTTTCGTGACGCGAGCGGATAGGTATCGAGGCCGTCGAGCTCGAGCGGCTGGCGGGAATATTTCGAAGCCATTAGGTAAAGAGCGCGTCTTCGATCAGCTGACAAAAAAGGTGAACGATCATCGCGTGGACTTCTTGAATCCGGGCCGTTTCTTCATGCGGCACCGTCAAGCACAGATCGACCGCTCCTTCGAGCTTGCCGCCGTCTCGTCCAGCGAGGCCCACCGTCCGCATGCCTTTGGCCCGCGCGACCAAGACCGCCCGCAAAACGTTCTCGGAGTTGCCGCTCGTGCTGATCGCGACCGCGACGTCTCCTTCCTTACCGAGAGCCTCGATCTGGCGAGAGAAAACTTCATCGAAATGCGAGTCGTTGGCGATGCTGGTCACGACCGAGCTATCGGTCGTCAAGGCGAGGGCTGCCAGCGCACGACGATCGCCGACGAATCGATTGACGAGCTCCGAGGAAAAGTGCTGCGCATCGGAGGCGCTTCCACCGTTACCGAAGATCAAGATCTTGCGCTCGGCCGCGAGCGCTTCGGACATGATGGCGGCCGCGGCCACGACGTCGTCCGCCGCGCGATCGAAGAACGCGCGTTTGAGCGAGACACTGTCTTCGACGACGGAGAGTAAGCCAGCCCGATCCACGTAGTCGGGATTATATCCCGCGTACGCCGTTTCGGGCCGGATAGACGAGCATCGCATCCCCGAAGCTGTAGAAGCGATAGCGCGCCGCCACGGCGGCCAAATACGCCCGGCGGATCTCCTCGACCCCTCCCAACGCGGAGACGAGGAGGAGCAAGGTGCTCTTGGGCAAATGAAAATTCGTGACGAGACCGCCAATCACCCGGAACTCGAACCCAGGCGTGATGAACAGATCCGTCTCGTGCCAACCGGGCGAAAAGTCGTGGGCGGCAGCCGATTCCAACGCGCGGACCGTCGTCGTTCCGACCGCGACCACTCGACGGGCGCTCCGCAGGTACGCGGCTGTTTCGGTCGAAATCTCGTAGCGCTCGACCCCCATTCGATGCTCTGCGATCGTCTCCGTCCGCATGGGCGCGAACGTCGCATAGCCGACGTGATGGGTGAGCTTCGCTACCGCGACGCCCCTGTCCTCGAAGGCAGCGAAGGTCTCGGCCGTGAAGTGCAGGCCGGCCGTAGGCGCGGCGATGGAGCCGCGAGCGGAGGCGTAGACCGTCTGATAGCGCTCTCGCAATTGACTCTCGGAGGCCTCGCTCCTGATGTAAGGCGGAAGCGGCGTGAGGCCGAGAGCTTCCAGCACTGCGTCCCACTCGCCTTCGAACGAGAACTCGAGCTCCAGGGGATCGCGCGCGACGACTCGAGCTTCGAGTCGACCGTCGCCGAAGGTGAGCGTGGCTCCTTCGCGCAGCTTCTTGCCGGGCTTCGCGAGGATCTCCCATCTGCCGCGGCCGAGATCTCGGATCAACAAGACCTCCACCGCGCCCCCGCTCGAGCGACGGCCGAACAGACGGGCCGGATAGACCAACGTATCGTTGACGACCACTAGATCGCCTTCGCTCAGAAGCGTGGGCAGTCGTGAGAACTCGCCGTGGTCGATGGCCCCATCGGCTGCCACGTGCATCAACTTGGACCGATCCCGTCGCGCGAGAGGCTCTTGGGCGATGAGCTCGTCGGGGAGATGGAAGTCGAAATCCGAGAGACGGAGGGTCACGGGATCAAAACAAGCGCTTCTGCCGATCCTCCGGTTCGAGACCGAAGTGACGGTAGGCGCGCTCGGTGGCGACTCGCCCTCGGGGCGTGCGGTCGAGAAAACCAATCTGGATCAAATAAGGCTCATAGAGGTCTTCGATCGTGTCCGGTGCCTCGCCGACGACGGCCGCGACCGTAGACAACCCGACCGGCCCGCCTCCGAACTTCTCGATCACTGTCTGAAGAATGGAGCGATCCATCTCGTCGAAACCCATGTCATCGACTTCGAGAAGGGTCAGAGCCTCCGTCGCGACGCCTTGTGTGATCGAGCCGTCCGCTTTGACTTGCGCGTAGTCGCGCACCCGTCGCAACAGCCGGTTCGCGATCCGAGGCGTTCCGCGAGAGCGTTTCGCGAGAGCCGCCGCCGAGCTCTGATCAATCGCGACCCCCAAAATCGCAGCCGAGCGAAGAACGACAGCGGTGAGATCCTCCTCCGTGTAGAAGTCGAGCCGATGCACGATGCCGAAGCGCGCGCGCAGCGGTGATGTCAAGAGCCCGGCCCGTGTCGTCGCGCCGATGAGCGTAAACGGAGCCACCGGGATCTTGACCGACTTCGCCGAGGGGCCCTGGCCGATGATGATATCGAGCTTGAAGTCCTCCATCGCCGGATAGAGGATCTCCTCGATCGCCGGATGGAGGCGATGCATCTCGTCGATGAACAAGACGTCTCGCTCGTCGAGATTGGTCAATAAAGCGACGAGATCGCCGGACTTCTCGACGAGCGGCCCCGCGGTGACTTTGATGCCGACGCCGAGCTCGTTCGCGACGACGTGCGCGAGAGTGGTCTTTCCGAGTCCGGGGGGACCGTAGGCGAGCAAGTGGTCCATCGCCTCACCGCGCTCGCGAGCCGCCTGCACGGCGATCTCAAGCTGAGCGAGCACTTTCTTCTGGCCGATATACTCCGCGAATCCTCGCGGCCTCAGGCTGGTGTCGAGAGAGATGTCCTCATCGGTACGCCCCAGAGACACCAACCGCTCGGTCATGTTTCGAGAAGTCTACCTCAGCGGAGACGGGCGACGAGCCCGCAGCGAAGGTCCACCGAAGTGCCACCGGGATGCGCATCGTCGCTCCGGAGTTGATGCCCGGGCGCCCGCGACCGCTACGCGAGAGACGCAGAGCGCGGCGAGGTGGCTCGTCCCCCGGTCAGGAAGGTTCGGGAGAGGCTGTTCCACTTGAATGCAAAAGCAGAGCAGAATGGAGAATGCGAGTCGGGCGAGCCAATGCTCGAAGTAGGAGTACGATCTGGGTCCTTCTTTCGATGACTGCGCTGTCCCAGATACTCGGGTCGTGCGCAGGAAAAAATTGTCCGGACCCCACGACGGAGATGGATGGAATCGTTGTGTCGATCTATCTCGGTTCGAGTTTGCTTTCCGACTGGAGGCATCTCTACGAGAACGGTCAAATCCTCTATCGCCCGCCTGGGGCTGAGGTTCGGTGCGCCCATGTCTCGCGAACGGAAGTCTCGAGGATTCGTCGAATGATAGCCTCCGACGCGGTGCAAGCAGCGCTCCAACACGCCAGGCCCGACTCCGATAACTACTTTGATTGGTTCCTGGTGGTCATCGATGCTGGTGAGGGCCAGATTCGGGTACCCATCGAAAAAGTACCATCGACTCTCGTACCCTTCTTCACACTAGTTGACGACGTCTGGTCCGAGAATTTCGGTCTCCACTACAACTCGATCGTGGAATCGTTGGAGGAGATGGCCATGCCGGATCCCCCGTGACGACGCACGAGCAGCGCGGCGGATGGTGCTACTTACGACTCGACCAGGGAGCTCGCGGAGTTCTTCGATTGGTCCACGGACACGGTCAAGCGCGCCTTGGGTGACCTCCGGGATGAGGGCATCCTGTCAGAGCTCCCTCGGAAGAGGATCGAGCGCCGGACTTCCCGGCTCTAAACGTCCAGCCCGACCGAGCGCATCAAGTCGAGCGCATTGCTCTTCGTGACGACGCCATCTCTCATCCGATAGTCGAACTCGATCTTGCCGTCGACGATCTGATCTTCGAAATGCACGTTGACCGCGGCGCCACCCATCGTCTCGGCCATGCGGGCGAGCGCGAGATCGTGCGTCGTAATCAGTCCGACCGCCCCCCTTTCCAAGAGTCCCTTCACGACCGCCTCCGCTCCGATGCTCCGATCGTGTGAGTTGGTTCCGTGAAGGATCTCGTCCAGAAGAAACATCACGCTCGTCGAGCCGGAAGCGAGCTCCAACACTTGGCGCAAGCGCAAGATCTCGGCATAGAAATGCGAGATCCCGTCTTGAAGTGAATCGACGATATGGATGGACGCGGCGACGGCGAAAGGAGAGAGCTCGAGTCGGTGGGCCCGTACCGGGGCGCCCGCGAAAGCCAACACGGTGTTGATCCCAATCGCCCGCAAGAACGTGCTCTTACCGGACATGTTCGACCCCGACACCACGAGTAGCTGCGGCTCGGTGCCGAACCGCGCATCGTTGCGCACGAGCTTGTCTGCATGGATGAGCGGATGACCGAGTCCTACCGCATCGAAGATGACGGCGTCCTCCCGGAGGATCGGAAAAGGATCCTCCGGGTTCTCGTAGACATAGGCCGAGAGTGCCAGCAGCGCGTCGAGCTCGCCCACGACCGCGAGCCATTCGGCAACGTGAGCGCCCGAGCGCGCCCGCCACGACTCCAAGGCGAATGCGAAATGCGTGCCCCACAACACGAGAAACGCTATCGGGGCAAACATCTGGTTGCGGCGCGCGTCGAGAAACTCGACGAGACGTCGCAGCGAGCGGATCCGCGAGGACGCCGGCTCGCCGTCGGCCGACAGACTCCGCTGGAGCTCCACCAAGCGCGGGGCGGCGAAAGACTCGGTCTCGATTCTTTCGAGAATGACTTCGAGCACCGATAGCTCCCGCGCCGGCTTCTCCACCCCCGCGAGGACGCGCTCGACCCGTTCACGAAAGGCCATCGCGAAAACACCGGCCACTACGACGGCCAGGAAGAACACCAATCGATCCCACCAGGAGAGCGCCCAGCCAAGTCCGGCAAGAACCGTCGCCGCCCCGAGAGCGAGCGCCAGGATCCGGGCTCCGCTCGACGAAAGCTCCGCGGGTCGAGCCGCCCAGCTCGCGAGCGCTGAGGCATCGACCCCTTCGGTGAGACCGGTATGCTCCGACGCGAGCGCTTCTCTAAGCTCCACCCGAGGAGCGAGCTCTTGGAGCGCTGCCTGTCGAGCCCGGACTTCTGCCGGAGCTCCAGCGCTCGTGAGCCACTCCGAAAGCCTCTGGGTGCCCCACGGGCTCACCGTCGTCGCGAGGAGCTCGAACAGAGATCCCTTACCGAAAATATCTAGATCCAGCGCATAAGGGTGCTTCGGATCGGCGAACCCCTGGCCTTGATGACCGCGTCCGGCCCATTCTCCCCGGAGCCGTTCGAGCCCACGCAGGTAAAAGATTCGCGACCGCTCGTCTTTGGCGAGATCGTTCCGAAGACTCGCGTGCCAGCTCATCAGCACCGCGAAGCCGGCCACCGGAACCAAGAACCAAGGCCAGGCCAGCACCGTGGCATCCCAGACCAACCACGCGCACCAGACACCCAAGCCGAAGACGATGACCCGCCCCGTCGACACGAGCGTCGCGCGACGCTTCCGTCGGTCTCGGGACTCGGTGCGCTCACCGAGACGACTCTCGTAGAGCGTTTCGATCTCTGGACGGGGCAATAGCCCATCGGAGGAAAGCGCACCGCGCATCGATGAGGAGCTCAGCCCGAGAGCTTTCGGAGCACGCCTTTGAGCGCCTCCTCGAAACTGACTTCCGATGCGCCGACCATGAAGGATTGAACTTCTTTTTCGGACAAAGGCCGAGGGAAGCCGAGATTCACGAGGGCGGACACGAGATCGTCGGCCATCGTCGGAGTCTCCTCGGTGCTCGTTTCGCCCGGACGACCTTCCCCCGCCGCGAGCCGGGGCATCTTGTCGCGAAGCTCGAGAATGAGCCGCTCCGCGGTCTTCTTGCCGACTCCCGGGATCCCATTCAGGCGCGCGCCGTCACCCCGGCGGATCGCGTCGATGAGTGTTTGCGGCTCGAGCCCGGACATGACCTTCAAGGCAAGAGAGGGACCGACACCGGCCACCCCGATCAACAAGTGGAATAAGAGCTTCTCCCTGACCGAGAAGAACCCATAAAGCGCCAAAGTATCCTCACGCACGTGAGTGTGGACCTGGAGCGCGACGGGCTCATCGACGCCGGGGAGCTCGTAATAGGTGGACACCGGAATGAAGACTTTGTAGCCCACGCCGGAGACGAGAATCACGACGTGGTCCGGAGCCTTTTCCTTCAGCGCGCCGGTGAGAAAAGAGATCACGAAG
>JAJCXL010000073.1 GCA_029263435.1 Acidobacteriota bacterium
ACCTATCATCGAAGAAACGCGCTACCGTGACCTTGGAGGATTAGCGATGACTCGCCAGGAGCTGGAACGAAAGCACGAAAAGACGGCGCCTGGCACAACGCTCGTGGGCAAGCTGTCCGGGAAGAAGATCGTCATCCCGAATGTCGATGCGCCACCGATGCCGGCGCTCGCACCCCCAGGCGTCATTCACGACGGTGTCAAAGCCGACACTTTCGGAGATATCGACGGGTCCAGCAGCTACCCCGACGTGAGGAGCTTCCGACGCAAGTTCGGCCTCGTGATTCCCGCCACCAATACCAGCATGGAGCACGAGCTCTGGAGCATCATCTTCAACAATCGCGGAGCAGGCGGGCTCGACGGCGTGGGCCTTCACACCGCCAATGTCATTACCCCAAAGCCGAAGCTGGAAACGGACGATGATCTCATCGAGTACAAGAGACAGTTCCTCGGAGGGCTACGTTCGGCGATGGACGTCGCCTCCTTGGCGCAGCCTCAGTACATGATCATGGGCATGAGTCTCGAGCACATCCTGTCGGGCATCGACGAGATCCGCGCGCCCATGGAAGACGTCGCGACCTATTCCGGACTGTCGTGGGCGACCTGGCACGACGCCGTTCATGCGGCGCTGACCAAGTATCGAGCGAAGAGGATCGGTATTCTGTCCCCGTTCGACAAGAAGGGAAACGCGTTCGCGACGCGGATGTTCGAAGATCTCGGCTTCGAGGTCGTGTCGAGCGTGGGGTTTTCTTGCGCGAATGCACTCCACATTGCTCACATTCCGAACTGGGCCAAGGAGAAAGCCATCACGGAGCTACTCGCAACGGACGAGAACCGTTTGGATGCAGTGGTCCAGTGTGGCACCAACATGAGCCTGATCGATGTCACGGAGTCGCTGGAGCCTGTCGTCGGGGTGCCGATCCTGGGCATCAACGCGGTAACGTTGTGGTACGCCTTGCGCGAGAATGGCTTCGATGGCCCTTTGGCCGGAGCCGGAAGACTGCTCCGAGACTTCTGAGGGGCATCGCGGCCTCACGACGGAAAAGTGCATCGAATGGATCGCAAAGAAGCACGACGGAAGTACAAAGAGACGGCGCGCCCGGCGGGCGTCTATCGGGTCCTGCGAAAATTGAGCGGACGCGCGTTGTTGGGCGCGAGCCCCGATGCGCCCGCGATGTTGAATCGTATCCAAGCGCAGCTTCGAATGAGGTCGCACCCCAACCGACAGCTCCAAGCGGACTGGGCGTCTGACGGCCCCGAGGGATTTTCGTTCGAGGTGCTCGACCTGTTGCCGCCATTGGACAGCCCGGGTCAAGATCCGAGCGACGACCTCGACACGCTCGTCGAGCTTTGGCGCGACAAGCTCGACCTCCGCCCGGAGGATTCGTACTAGAGGGTGGCATACCGATGACCTCTTCCGACCGGGTCCTGCGAGACCGAGTCATCCAGATGTCCCCCGCGAGCCCCGCAAGAGCCATCGAGCTCGCCAAGCGCATCGTTGACCCGTGGTATCGGTGCCAGGCGTTGGCCCACGTCGCCCACGAGACCTCCGACCTTCGTCAAAAGAAGCGTTTCTTGCGTAGAGCGTTCGCGGCGGCGGCGGAGCTGTCCGACCTCAACCGAAAGGTAACGGTCTCGGCCTGGCCGCTCAAGGTCCTGTGCCACAGTCCCGGCGCCGGAGATCTTACCGCTGAGACCGAACGTCTCCTCCACTCCGCTCGCGAGATAACGAGTCCCGTGCAGCGCGCGGACGCATTGAATCTTGTACTCGGGTCATTGCTCGAGGCGTCGAAGCCGCTTTTCGTCAAAGCGCTCCAGAACTTCACGGCAGCCTGCTGCGCTCCGCTCGCGAGCGGGGGACGCAACAAGAAGGGCGATGCCCTCCTCGTCCCCTGGATAGCGATCGTCGATCGTCTCGACCGCGCGTTGGCGAGAGAGCTTCTCGAGTCGCTGTCGAGCTCCGCCTCGCGAAAGCGCGCGTCGGCCGCGCTGAAGGATTCGCAGCATTTGAGCTCGACCGATCTCTGCACCTGGCCCAACATTGCTCGCGATTGAAGCTCGTGGCCAAGTCGATGCGCTCGGGACTGAAGCTGCTCGCGGACGATCCTGGCACCGGACCGGCTATCGAGCGACAGCACGTTTATCAGATCAGACTAAGAATGTGGCTCAGCAAGGGCGAGCCGGTGAGGTGGAGCCGGCCTTGGGGAGCCGTGGACCGAGCACGGCTCGAAGACGACGGCGAGACGTTGATCACGGATGTCCGCATCGATCGGGTATCTCTCGTCAACGGACTCTTCTACGGGGTGCAAGGAATGCGGATCGGCGGCACGCGGAAGCTCGAGATCTCGCCGCATTTGGCGTTTCGCGAGGCGGGTATCCCGGGGACGATTCCCGAGAACGCCGTCATCACGGCCGAGATAACGATCCTCGAGGAACGCCACTTCGGAGCAAAGCCATGAAACGCCGCGCTCTGCTAGTGGGGTGTAGAGTAGGGTCGTGAACGCGACCGCCGAAGCTCGACCTGCACGTGAGGCGTCCGGACTCCGTGAAGGACGACGCCTCGAGATCTTCACGATCGGATGGAACGTGATCGAGGCGGCGGTATCGATTGGAGCTGGGATCTTGGCCGGCTCGGCTGCCCTCGTAGGCTTCGGCATCGACGCGGTCATCGAGAGCGGCTCCGGTGCGGTCTTGTTGTGGCGGCTCCAGGATCGCGAGGATCACACAGAGCGTGAGTCGACGGCCCTCCGATGGGTCGGGGCTTCGTTTCTGGCGCTGGCAGCTTGGGTCGGCTACGACGCCGCGCGCTCGATCTGGCTCAGGGAGATTCCGTCGGTCAGCTATGCCGGGATCTCGATCGCGGCTCTATCGCTCATCGTGATGCCGTGGCTCGCGCGCCAGAAACGGCGGGTCGCCGCAGAGATCGGAAGCCGCGCACTGGAGTCCGACTCGCGCCAGACGAGCCTTTGCGCTTATCTCTCCGCGATACTTCTCGGCGGTCTCGTGTTGAACGCCACCCTCGGATGGTGGTGGGCCGATTCGGTGGCGGCCCTGCTCATGGTTCCGATCATCGCGAACGAAGGATTGGAAGCTCTACGAGGTGAGCGGTGCGACGATTGCTGTTGATCGACACTCGTCCAGCCAGGCCGAACGCGAGTCCCCGTTGATTTTCGTTGTCGTCGAAGACGGCACCGTCGAGGTCATCGAAGACTTGGAGGAAGCCAAGCGCTACGAGCCCATCGACGTCGAGAGCTACGTCTTCACCTTCTACGATTCCGATGGCACCTGGCTCCGCCCACGCTTCACCGAGCCAAACCGTTCCCGACTCTTCGGGCTGATCGTGACGCCGGGCACGTTCGAGCTAGAACGGAGCGCCGACTTGGATCCGGCGGTAGACCCGTTCGACGTCGCCATGCGGGAAGCGGACGCTCTCACTCCGAATCCGCACTTCTCGACTCTGCAAGAGATCACTCTCGCGGTCGCCACCCTAAGAGGAGCCACCAAGAAGGGCGGCCCGCTGCAATGTGGGTGAGCGTCGGCCAGGCCGCCGCGAGCTTGCTATTGCTCTATCTCGGCGGAGAGTGGCTCGTTCGTGGCGCGTCGGCTCTGGCCGCGCGGCTCGGGATCTCCTCGCTCGCGATAGGTCTGACCGTCGTCGCGTTCGGCACCAGTGCACCGGAGCTCGTCGTCTCGCTGCAAGCGGCGCTCGGCGGCGCGAACGATATCTCGGTCGCGAACGTGGTCGGCTCCAACATCGCGAACATTGCGCTTATTCTCGGGCTTTCGGCGCTACTTAGTCCGGCAAAGGTTCACGCCAAGATTCTCAGGGTCGACGCACCTCTCATGATCTTCATTTCGCTCGCGCTCGTCGGCATATTGGCGAACGGTACGGCCTCCCGCATCGAGGGATCGCTGTTGCTCGTCGGGCTGCTCGTCTATGTCGGGCTCACTTTCCGGCAGGCCGGACGGGAGTCGCAGGAAACCAAAGAGCAGTTCTCATCAGCGGCTCCCGGGAGCACAGTCGGGGCAGGCAAAGCCAGCTCGTTGGTTCTCGTCGGCCTCGCGGTCCTCCTGGCGGGCGGATACCTTCTCGTCGACTCGGCAGTCACCCTCGCGACGGCCCTTGGGTTGAGCCAGGCGGTCATCGGACTCACGGTCGTCGCCGTCGGAACCAGCCTTCCGGAGCTTGCGACGTCAGTAACGGCTTCACTAAGAGGTCAAGGGGACATCGCGATCGGTAACGTGGTCGGCAGCAACATCTTCAACATTCTCGGTATCATCGGGGGCACCGCCTTGGTACAGCCGCTGGCGATGGGCGCCATCACGTGGCTCGACCTGACGGTGATGGTGGCTCTCGCCTGCCTGCTCACAGTGTTTCTTTTCACGGGCATGCGGCTCGGGCGCGTCGAAGGCGCCGTTCTACTCGCGATCTATGTTCTCTACGTGAGCTGGCAGCTCGCGTAACCTCTTTCGATGGAGAATCGTTTTAGATGACCGACAAGACTAAAGCTGTCGCCGTGCTCACGAGCGGGGGTGACGCGCCAGGCATGAACGCCGCGATCCGCAGCGTCGTCCGGATGGCCACGCATGGCGGCTACCGTGTGATCGGATTTCAGCGCGGCTATGACGGCTTGATGGCCGACGATGGGATCGAGCTAGAGCCGCGCTCGGTCTCGAACATCCTTCAAAGAGGCGGGACCATTCTGAAAACCGCGAGGAGTATCGAATTCCAAGCCGATAAAGGCTGCGCGCAAGCGGCGCAGGTGCTCGACGCTCACGGCGTCGGAGGGCTCGTGGTCATCGGTGGAGACGGAAGCTTCCGGGGCGCGCACGCGCTCGGACGCGCATGGACCGGAGCCATCGTCGGTGTCCCGGCAACGATCGACAACGATATTTCCGGAACGGACGAGACCATCGGGTTCGATACCGCGCTCAACACCGCCCTCGAAGCCATCGACCGCCTCCGCGACACCGCGAGCGCACATGAACGCCTGTTTCTCGTCGAAGTCATGGGTCGTCACTCGGGATTCATCGCACTCGCGGTAGGCACGGCCGGGGGTGCGGAAGAGATTCTCGTCCCGGAGGTCGACACCGATCTCGATGCGTGTGCGGCGAGGCTCGTAGCCGCCAGAGAGAAAGGAAAGACGATGAGCATCGTCGTCTGCGCGGAAGGGGAGAACCAAAGTGGCGCCTTCGCCGTCGCTAGAGAGCTCGAACAAAGAACCGGGTTCGTCCCGACGGTCACCGTGCTCGGCCATATCCAGCGCGGCGGCCGTCCCAGCGCACGCGATCGGATCCTGGCCACGAAGCTTGGTGCTTTCGCGGTGACGGCGATTCAACGAGGAAGTACCGACGTGATGGTCGGCGACGTTCGAGGAGAGCTCGTGCTCAGCTCTCTCGAGAAGAGTGCCGCGGACAAGAAGGGGCTCGACCCGTTCCTGCTCGAGCTGATTCAAGTACTCGCTCAGTAGTAACGCCTCATCGGTCCTCGACGCGGCGACGCGGCTTTAGGCCATCTGCGCCCGGACCGCCTGGGGCAGTGTCGAGAAACCACAGGGCGTTCTCCATCTCGGCTCGATAGCGGTGAGTGGAAGCTTGCGAGACGAATCGCTCGAAGTAGGGACGCGCTTCGGCATAGTTTCCAAGCGCCGCCAATGTCGATGCGACCCCGTACAACGCATCGACATTGGCGACGTCGAGCGATAGCGCCCGCTTCCAGCTCACCACCGCATCCTCGTCGCGCCGTTGGCCTCGCAACGCTCCTCCGAGCCCGTTCCACGACTGAACGTTCGATGCGTCGCGAGCAATCGCATCACGGAAGTGACGCTCAGCAGCACTCCATCGCTGACTGGAAAGCTCGAGGACGCCCAAATTCGCGTGTACGCGGGCGACGGAGGGGTCGATTCGGATCGACTGCTGAAACGCCGAACGTGCCTCTTCCAGCCGGTTGAGATTCGCGAAAGAGATCCCGAGGCCGGCGAGTGCGACGCTCCGGTCTGGTGGCGCGGTGCCCCGGTCGATGAGCGGCTCCAAGATTCCTACGGACTCTTCCCATCTCCCGAGCTCACCAAGTAAAGAACCCAGCTCAATGAGGATCTTGTTATTTCTCACCTCGAGCTCGACCGCATCGCTGAGAAGGGCCGCCGCGCCGACGACGTCCCCGGTCTCGCGCAGTACCTGGGCTCCGTAGATATAGGCGGTCGCGTAGTCGGGTCGTTCTTCGAGGATCCCACGAAAGATGGCGACAGCTCGCGCGGGCTCGCCGACGCGTCGCGCCGCTACACCCTCATCGAGGAGACGCGCATATTTCAGCATGTTCTTTGGATCGTCTTCGGGTCGAGAGGTCGAGCCGACCGGGACCGAGGTCGCACCATGCAAGTACCCGAGAGCTTCGAGCCGTCTCTTCCCTTCCGCATCGAGCTCCGCGCGCGCGTCTTGCAGCTCCGTCTCTTCCGACGACACGAAGCTCGCGACCTCTGCGGCCATCTGTTGCGCGAGATCCCGGTAGTCGTCAACGAGATTGTTCCGTTCGCCTGGATCTGCGTCCAGATCATAAAGCTCCGGTATGGGAAGCTCGATGTATTTGTAGCGGTCGCGATAGACCCCTCTGAGTGGTGCCCCACCGCGATTGAAGTGAAACGCCATCGACTCGAAGTAGCTCGGCCGGTCCCGCGCGCTCTCGTCCCCCCCCTTCTCCAAAAGAGGCAGCACCGACTTGCCTTTGAACGGTGATGCCGGCGACACCCTTGCGAGCGCCGTGAGGGTGGGAGCCACGTCCACGAGCCGGACCCGGGACCTCACGCGCCTCCCCGCTTCCAACACGCTCGGCCAGTGGAGAATCCAGGGCACTCGCAGGGTGCTGTCGTAAGCGAACAACGCGTGGCTGTCTTCGCCGTGCTCGCCCCGACCCTCACCGTGATCCGCCGTCAGCGCCACCAGCGTGTTCTCCGGGGGTGATAGTGAGTGGACTGCGTGCAGAAACCGACCTAGTCGATCGTCCACGTAGGCGATCTCCCCCCGATATGGATCCTCGGGACTACCCTGACCGGATTCCACCGGCGGGGCGTAGGGAGCGTGAGGGTCGAACAAATGGACGAACACAAACCACGGGCCATCCGCGTCGGCTCGGATCCACCGGAGCGCAGAGTCGAGAACTTGCTCGGCTCTGCGCTCCGCGGCGAGCGTCCCCGCCGCCCCGAGCTCATCGTCATAGACATCGAATCCCTGGGCCATACCGAAGCGCGAGTCCAGAACGAAGGCCCCGACGAATGCCCCGGTTCGATAGTCCGCTCCCGAGAAGATCTCCGCGAGCGTTAGGTGCCGCTCCGCAAGGTGACTCCCGTTGTCGTGGACGCCGTGGTCCGTTGGAAACGCTCCCGTCATGAGCGACGCGTGCGCCGTGAGCGTGATCGGCGCCGGCGATACGACGTTGTCGAACGTAACGCCCTCGCGCGCGAGACGCTCCGCGGTCGGCGTCGGCCAAGCGCTTCCGTAGGGACTCAAGTGATCGGCGCGAAGCGTATCGACGCTAATCAACAACACGTTCGGACGCTTGCCCGTCTCGTTTCGGACCAGCCTCGCCTCACGTAGAATCACCAGATAGGCAACTGCAGCTCCACCTGCGATAAGAACAGCGCCGACCGATAGTCGAAAGCGGACCCGCTTGAATCTGTCGTTCGTTTGCACCAATGAGTCATCCGATCATCCGATGCAACGCCCGATTACAGTGTAGGCTCGACCGCGCTTCATGCGCCGTTAAGACTGCGTTAAGTCGAAGCGCAGTTTTGGTTAACAAGAATTGTAATTATTACTACATTGTGACAATCGGCCGAACAGCACGATCCACGTGTCACGTCACATGGACCGAGCGCAATACGGTGGACACCAGACTCATGGGGGCGTACATTCGGACGCACGCGCGAGCGGTGAGGAGCTTCAGCCATGACTGAAACGAGGGGGGGCAAGCATGTCGGCCGCTCCTCCCGGGCCTCGCCGCACTACTCTTTCATGCTCGGCACGCTCGGCACGCTCGTCGTTGCCATGGTCATCTTCGGGGTCGACTTGAGCACTCCCCTGGGAATCGCCGGAGGGGTGCCCTATGTGGCCGTGGTGTTGCTGGCAACTCGACAATCGGGAGCCCGCCCCACCTGGATCGCTGCGATCGGCTGCTCGGTCCTGACTGCCGCCGGATTCATTCTGTCCCCACCAGGAGCGGGAATAGTGCCGACGCTTTCCAATCGCGCCCTCGCCCTGTTCGCGATCTGGACGACCGCCTTGTTGTCGCTCAGTCGCCGGAGCGCGGAGCAGCGGTTCGAGGAAGCACTGCTCGGCGCGCCCTATGCCGTGTTGATGGTCGATGCCGAGGGACGGATCGAGCTGACCAACCCGAAGGTTGAAGAGATCTTCGGCTATACGGAGGCTGAGCTGTTGGGCCAAACGGTGGATCGACTCGTGCCCGCGAGAGCGAGGGGGGAGCACGAGCGCCTCCGCCGTTCGTTTCACAGCGCGCCGGCCGTCCGGCCGATGGGGGCCGGTCGAGATCTTCGAGCGTTGAAGAAAGACGGTCAAGAGATCCCGGTCGAAATCGCGCTCACACCAGTAAAGGCGAACCAGAAACGCTACGTACTGACAACGATCGTGGACATCTCACAACGCAAGCGAGAAGAAGAAGGCGTCGCAGCTCGCAACAAGGAGCTAGAGACGCTCATTCACGTGACGTCGCACGATCTGAAAGAGCCTCTTCGCGCGATAGAAAGCTTCTCCACCATCGTCCACGACCGATACCGCGAAAAACTAGACCCCAAGGGACAGGACTTTCTCCGACGGGTCGTTGACGCCGCCGCACGGCTCCGCCGGCTGCTCGATGACGTGGTGCGCATTACCAGAGTGCGACGGCCAGGCGAACGGTCGGAGGTTCTTGGAGACAAGCCCGTTCAAAGCGCCCTCGAGCGGTTGAGCGCCCGGATCGAAGAGAGCGGAGCCGATGTCACGGTGGCCACTTCCCTCCCTTTGCTACAAGTCGACGAGACACTCGCGACCGAAGCGGTTTACAATCTCGTGTCGAACGCGCTGAAGTTCACTGCCCAAGGGGAACGACCTCTGATCGAGATCGATGCCTACGTGCCAAGTCCGGCCGAGGGCCGTGTCTTGGGTCTCGTGGTGCGCGACCGAGGGATTGGAGTTCCGCCCGAGCAGGCCGAACGCATCTTCGAGTTATTTCAGCGCGGCGTTGGAAGAGACGTCGAAGGGACGGGCGCCGGCTTGGCGATCGTGCGGGCCATCGCCGAGCAACATGACGGTAACGCCTGGGTGCAAGAAAGACCCGGTGGCGGGTCGGAGTTTTTTGTTACTTTCGGATTTCACGAATAGATAGGGGCAGCGATGAACGAGCGAGAGGAACGGCAACCGATACGTGTTTTGCTTGCTGAGGACAACGACGACGACGCGGTGTTGTTCGAAGAAGCGTTCAGACAGAGCGATTTCGTCGAAGTCCTTTCGGTCGTGCCGGACGGGGAGGAGATCCTCGCCTACCTTCGGCGCGAAGGAAGGTACCGGAACGCCCCTCGCCCCCAACTCGTCATCCTCGACCTCAACATGCCCAAGAAGAATGGGCTCGAAGTCCTACGCGAAATGAAAGCCGATCCGACCCTCAGAGCTTTGCCAATCGTCGTGCTCACCAGCAGCAACGCACCTGAGGATATGAACGCGTCCTATGGTAGTGGCGCCTCGACATTCATCACCAAGCCCGCTCTGTTCGGAGAGTTTGCCGGCGCCATGCGTCATTTCGAGAGGTATTGGGGAACTCTCGCACAGCTACCGGTCGGCTAGCAGTCCGAGGTCGAACTGCGGGGTGACATCGAGACGACGCGAGGCGGGATGCATCGCCGGTCTCGGTGCAAGCAAGTAGTCAGAGTGTCACCACGGGCTGCTAGCCGCGATATTACCACCGGCGAAATCTCCAGGGTCACATTGACATAATCCTCGAGTGTGCCCTATTCTGGTTCTTCATAAGAAACACCCTCCGCAGTCATACGGCACGCGGCCGCAACGCGCATTTGCGACCTGAAGATTAGTTTCGACGCGGGTAGATAACGGCCGAGGCCGTCTACCTGCCACGATTATCGATTCGCTTTTTAAACGGGTGGATTGAAAGGAGCCTGCATGATCGTCGGAACGGATCTCTCGCATTCGTCGCTCCAACCACAGGCACACGGATGGCTCGCCCGGCGTAGTTGCGCAACTTCCCAGGGACCACCCTACGGCCGGGGCGCGACAGCGGCGGGCTCGAGTGAAAGTGTCACCGAGAGAGAACGAAACGTGGAGGCGGTCAGAGTCCTGCTCATCGAAGACAACTTCGACGACGCTCTTCTCATCGTCGACATGCTGGATCGCGAGCACGATCGCTATCAGCTGGAGCACGCGTCCAGCTTGAAGGAAGGTCTGCACCGGCTAGACTCCGAAGATTTCGACATCGTTCTGCTGGATATCTCGTTGCCCGACGGCCGGGGGATGCAAACGGTAGCGAGGTCGGTCGACGCCGCGAGCCATGTCCCCATCGTGGTCATCACCGG
>JAJCXL010000074.1 GCA_029263435.1 Acidobacteriota bacterium
CTGGCGGTCATCCCCGATAACCCGATCCGCGCCGCAGCCGAAGGCAACGTCCTTCAGATCCTTCTCGTCTCGATCCTGTTCGGTCTTGCGGCCAGCACGCTCAGCGACGATCTGCGAAAGCCCATCGTCGATCTGGCAGAGAGCGTCTCGCAAGCGCTCTTCAAGCTGACGTCTTGGATTCTCGAGCTCGCGCCGTTCGGTATTTTCGGGATCATGGCGGCGGTCGTCGGCCGTTCCGGGCTCTCGGTCCTAGTGGGATTGTCTTACTACGTCGTTGTCGTCGTGCTCGCGCTCGCGATTCACATCGTCGTCTACAGTGTCATCCTGCGGGTGTTCGCTCACGAGAGCGTGCGTCGTTTCTTCGACGCGTCAAAGCCCGCTTTGTTGATTGCCTTTGCGACCTGCTCGACCGCGGCCGCACTCCCCGTCTCGATGTCGTCGATGAGAAACGTCCTCGGTCTTCCGGCGCGGGTCGTAAGCTTCGTGCTTCCCCTGGGCGCGGCGATCGGCCGGGACGGCAGTGCCATCTATCAGGCCATTTCAGTGATGTTCATTGCTCAGGTCTATGGGGCCCATCTCCAGCTCGGCGACTTCGTGATCCTCATCGTCACCGCCATGCTGTCGTCGCTGGCGGTCGCCTCCGTGCCTGCGGCGAGCTTCGTCAATCTCGCCATCTTGCTGACCGCGCTCGGTCTCCCCCTGGAAGGGGCGGCGCTCGTGCTCGGCGTCGAGCGACCTCTCGACATGGTTCGCTCGAGCACTAATCTCATCGGCCATCTCGTCAACGCGAGCTGGGTGGGGGCCACGACTGGCGCGGCCTCGCTTGCCCCGGCCGACTCTTCGACCGACTGACTAGGAGGAGCTCTTGATCCACCACATCGTTTTATTGCGGCTCAAATCGGACGTGACGGCTGCCGCTACCGACGCGTTCATGGAGAAAGCTCGAGAGGTACTCGAGCCCATTCCCGGCGTGCGTCACTTCAGAGTGGGGCGCGGGCTGGCAAAGCGTGCCGAAGTCTCACATCCGGTCGCCCTGGTGATGGATTTCGACGATGACGAAGCGCTCGCTGCCTATCAAGTCCACCCGGAGCATCAGCGCTTCGTGACAGAGATCGCCGGTCCGGTAGAAGACGACAAACAAGTCTACGATTACCGGCTTTAGCTTCCAAAAGCGAGTAGAGCCTGAGACCCTCGCTACGGGCGCAGCAGTACGTGCGCCTTGAGCTCGGGGTCGGTCGGGGCTTCGGCAATCTTGACGAAATGCCAGCCATACTTGGCGAGATAGCCTAAGGCCGAGACCTTGCGCTCTTGCATCACGAAATCGGGAAACAAGCTACTGCGAGTGGCGAGGAATTGCTGCTTGACGGTGTCGTTCTTTCGCTTGATCGCCTTGAGCGATTTTGCCTCGAGATCTTTGAGGTGATGGAGAAGCTTGCCTTTGGTGGATTGAACGGTCGGAACGAGCGACGCGTCCACGGCGCGGAGATCTCTTTCGAGCGCGCTCGTGATGTCTTCGATACACCGGCGGGCTCGTGAGAGGTCCTCTTCGAGCGCCGGAGGGGTCTGTCTCCGCAGGATCTCATTGAGGACGGATTCGTCGTTGGCCATGAGCTTCGGGACATCGATCTCGTACCGATCGAGGAACTTCGCTTGAGGGCTCTCGACGATGGTCGCGCTCGCCCGCGGGACGATGAGGGGCATGGTGACACCGAAGTGCTCATATACGCCGCCAAGTTGAGCGAAATAGGCGAGCTCGCTCGGGCCCGCGACATAAGCCAAGGTCGGAAAAAGAGTGTCCTGATAGATCGGACGTAGCAGCACGTTAGGGCTGAAGCGAGAGGGGTCTTGTCGGGCCTCAGCCGCGAGGGCGGTGGCCTCTTTGTCTCCCGACACCGAGATCGCCGTCCGCTCCGGATCGATCTGGAACAAATTGATACCGGATTCGGCAGGGGACGCTTGGGCGTGATAGCCAGACGCGGCTAGATCTTCGGACGCTTTTTCTACGCAGGCGGTGCTCTTCGAGCCATGGGCGATCTCTTGCGCGAATAGCTCCGCGCCCTGCGCTTTGAGCGCGGGAAGAGACGGGTCGACCACCGCTAAGCCCGTGCCTCTCGTCAGTCGCAACAGCCAGCTGCCGAACGCTTCCGCCATCGTTCGCCCCGGTGCGTAGCACTCGGAGAGCGCGGCGACGATAGCGTCTTTGAACTCGCTCGGTCGGAGCGATGCCGCCAGGGCATCGACGACACCCGTGATATCGGAAGTGAGCTTCCGCCGCCCCACCGGGCGGTTGGACTCTGAGGCGTCCTCGTAGCGGAAATGCGCTACGTCGTGCGACGCATCGACGACTGCCGCGGACTGCACTTCCGCGAAATCGTGGTCATCGCTGTCCATCCAGAACAAAGGAATGACCGGCACTCCCAGGCGCTGTTGCGCTTCGGCCGCGACGCGGACCGCACTGAGAGCTTTGTAGAGCGTGTAGAGAGGCCCGCCGAACAGCCCGACCTGTTGGCCGGTGATAACGACCAGGGCGTCTTTTTCGAGGCCGTCGATCGTGGCTAGCGCTTGCTCGTCGGCGCCGAGCGACATGTTCAGCTCACGTAGCGCGCCAGCGACTTTGGTGCGCGGGTGCTTTCGTGACTGAAGCTCTTGCGCGACTTTCGACCAGGTATCCGCTTCGGCGGGGTTGCCCGCGAAGAAGCGCTCGACCTTGGTGTAATCGCTGAGGTAGTCGAGGAACAAGGGCTTGAAAATCGGTAGGTTACGGTAATCGAGGGTTTGAATTTCAGGCATCGGTGCGCACGGGGATTTATCTAGCTCAAGGACGGGTCTATCATAGCGTTTCTCGAGCGCGGCTGGCCAGCGTCCTTCGTTGACACCCCTTAAAAGGTTGTGATAGTGTCACTTAACAGAATTTTGGAGTTTTGCGTTCTGAGAGTGCACGAGGCATGACCGCGTTCGAATCGGCCGGGCATCCTCGTTCCTAGTCGAATGGTCGGAGAGCCCTTGTGACGGAGTCGAGAGGCGAGATCCCGAGCAAGATAAATCGATACGAGATTCTGGAGGCGGTGGGCTACGGCGCCATGGGCGCGGTATACAAAGCCTTCGATCCTCTCATCAAGCGCGCGGTCGCCGTGAAGACATTGCGGCTGGACGTCCCTCCCGATAGCCCCGACTACAAGGCGTTTTTGGACCGGTTTGCGGCCGAAGCGAGAACCGCCGGTAGACTCTCCCATCCGAATATCGTGACGCTCTACGACGTCGCCCCGATCGAGGACCGGTTCCCGTGGCTGGCGATGGAGTATGTCGAGGGCCAGACGGTGGCCGAGATGCTCGCCGCCGGCCGGCTCCAGCCCGAGCTCGTCGTAGGGCTCGTCTCCCAGATCGCCAGCGCGATCGACTACGCGCATGGAGAAGGCGTCATTCATCGAGACATCAAGCCATCCAACGTGATCGTCTTTGGCGGCGAGAAGGTCAAAGTCACGGATTTTGGAATCGCCAAGCTGATGGACGCGGAGATCACCCATTCCGGAGTGACGATGGGGACACCCTCTTACATGTCGCCCGAGCAGGCGATGGGGGAGCGGGTGGATGGTCGCACCGACATTTTTTCTCTCGGCGTGGTCGCGTTCGAGATGCTCAGCGGCAAACAGCCGTTTCCCGGGAACAACGCGACGTCCGTCCTCTACAAGCTCGTTCACACCGACCCCGTACATCCGGACGATCTCGAGGTGCTCGGCTTGTTGCCGGACAAGTGGCGGGACGTTTTCTCGAAGGCGCTGGCGAAAGATCCCGACGATCGCTTCTCTACCGCGGCGGAGTTCGTCAAACATCTCGAACAGTGTCTCGGTTCATGGTTCGGGGCGCTCGAGGGAGAGACCGTCATCATGAAGGACCCCGCGAGCGTGCTCGGTGAGACGGATGTCGTGGCGACACCCGCGACACCAGAAGTCGCGGACGAGATCGACGACGTCGACGCCAACGGGGATGTCCCGGAGGTCGACGAGGATCGCACGCTGATCGATGGCGCGCCGGTCGGAGCCGGGGCTCTCGTCTCCGGATTCGAGCCGACCGAAGCGCTCGCGGTTCCCGCGGAGCTCGCTGAGCCGCCGGCGCCGCCGGAGCCTGCCCAAGATTTCGAAGGAGCGACGGCTGCGATCGAGGTGCCGACGGCGACCACGAGCTCCATCGACGATCTCGAGACCGCGATCATAGGGACCGGCGCTTCGTCCGAAGATGAGCTCGACGAGACCGTCGTGGTCGGAATGCCGGCGGTGGCTCCATCGCCCGCGCCGAGCCCTCCGACGGAGAAGGTCGCGAAGAAGGCCGCGGGGTCCTTCCCGAAACCCGCCGTGATCGGAGCTCTCGGAGCTTTGATCCTCTTTTCCATCGTGGCCCTGTGGCTGGTCGTGGGACGTCAGCCTCCCGAGCCGCCTCCAACGGAGGCATTGCCGGAGCCAGAGATTATCGTGGGTATGGGCCGACTCGTGATCACGACGGAGCCCGAAGGCGCGACGGTGTTGGTGAATGATGTGGCGTTGGGCCAGACCCCGCTTCGGGTCGAAGGTTTGGAGCTCGACACTTACGAGCTCGTCGTCGAGCGCGACGGATTCGAGCCGGAAGCGCTGTTGGCGGAGCTTACGGAGGATACGCCGGAGGCGAGCTTTCAAGTGGCCCTCCGGGCCGAGCCCCCGGCCGCGCCCACGCCCGCCTTCATACAGATTCGAAGCGAGCCCGCCGGAGCCGTGGTCTCGATCGATGGCCGCGACGCCGGAGCGACGCCCACCGATGGGGTCCGCGTCTCCGCCGGAAGTCGAGTGATTCGATTGACGCTCGAAGGCTACCTACCCTGGGAAGACACCGTTCGCGCGCGCTCCGGCCGCACGGTCGAGGTGGCTGCGGAGCTTACGCCGTTTCCTTCCGCGGGGGCGTCCGACGCGCCGGATGAGCCAGCGCCCCCGGAGCCCGCCGCACCGAGCGTCGTGCCCGGCTCGATGGTGCAGCGTGGGGATCCGGGAGTCGTCAACCCCGAATGCGTGACGTGTCCTGCCGTCGGCTATCCGGAGGCCGCGAGGCGAACCCGCCAGCAAGGCGTCGTCCAGCTCAACTTCGTTATCGATGAGAACGGTTTGGTGCAGGACGTGAGGGTGGAGGAATCTGCCGGCGAGATTTTCGACTCGGCCGTCGTCGAGACCGTGAGGGGATGGCGCTATGAGCCCGCGACCAAAGACGGGGTGCCGGTGAAGATGCGTTGGGTTCAGCGGTTCCGCTTCCGGCAGGGTAGGTGATCGAGTGGCCAAGCTCGTCATCAATCCGACCTCCGCGAGCAAGAAGGAGATCCCTATCGGGTCGCGCGTCATCTCGATCGGCCGCGATCCGTCCAACGACTTGGTCCTCTCCGACTCCATGGTGTCTCGCCGTCACGCGATCTTGGAACAGCGCGACGAGATTTATGTTCTCCGCGACAACAACAGCTCGAATGGGACGATGGTCAATGGTGACAAGGTCGAGGCGGAAAAGACGCTTCGAGACGGTGACCTTCTGGCGATTGGCTCATCGCGGCTGTTGTTTCAACTCGAAGACGGCGTCGCGGCCGGCTCGCATCCGTCCGTGCCTCCGATTCCTGTCGCGTCGCCGCTGACGAGCCCCGCGCTCGACGAGCTCGGAGACGTCTCGACGGAGGGAGATCTCGGCCCGTCTCACTTCCCGCCGGGCGGTTCGGCCAAGATCAATTGCCCCAGCTGCGGTAAGGAAGCTCTCGCGGCCGATCGCTTTTGCCGTTCATGTGGGAGTGAGCTGCATGAAAAAAAGAGCGTGAACTGTACGGCATGTGGCAATGTCGTCCCGTTGCCCGCGGAGTTTTGCGGAAAGTGCGGCCATGGGCTGCCGACGAAACCTCGCGCGAGCGTGGTGACCCGGCACTTGGACCGCGCCGACATCCTCGCCGATGCCCCCCTGGGCGAGGAGCCCGCCGTCAGCCCGGCACCGGCCAAATCCGTCGCCCGCCCGCGTCCCCCGGCCGCCGCCAAAGTGGCTCGCGAACGCGATGAGGAAGCGGCCGGCTTCGGAGTACGCGCCATCGCGGCGCTCGTCGACGGCATGATTCTAGGAATCCCTTTTCTGTTGGTGACCTTGCTGATGAGCATGTTCGCGGTCAGTGGTGGCGAAACGTCTTCCGGTGGTGGGTTGATGGTTCTTTCGTTCCTCTTCCCGCTGTTGTCCCTGGGCTACTATGTTTTTTTCTGGGGAGTGCAAGGCGCGACCCCGGGCAAAAGCTTGCTCGGGCTCAGCGTACAGACCGAGGACGGGGAGTCCCCGGTAGGTGTTCAAACCGCCGCGCTCCGGGTGCTCGGCTATTTCGCCAGCACCGTCGTGCTCGGATTCGGCTTCCTGTTGATCGCGTTGAGCGAAGATAAACGTGGACTCCACGATCGAATCGCGGGCACTCGGGTCATGAGGCATCTTTGAAAACCAAGACACAGGCGGAGTCGGACGAGGGCGGACTCGAGACGGAGATCGAGGCTTCTGACATGGCGGCGCCGGTGGCGAGCGTCTCCGCCGAAACGCCGGCTCCCGCGACTCTCGAGCTTCCGAGCGAGAGCGACGTGTTCGAGCCCGGATCCGTGGACGCCTCCCCACCCTTCCCCGCGCCCGCCGCCCCCTCGGAGGCAACGAGCCCAACTCGGACCAAGTCGACCACGTTGCAATCGATCATCGACCTGCTCCACGACCTCGCGATCGCGGTCATCGTCTGCGTCTTGTTGATCACCTACGTCGTGCAAGCGTTCAAAGTGCAAGGCACGAGCATGTCTCCCGAGCTCAGAGACGGCGAGCGTATCTTGGTCAACAAGTTCGTTTACCGGATGGATGAGATCGAGCGCGGCGACGTCGTGGTCTTCTGGTATCCCGAAGATCCGGAACTTTCGTTCATCAAGCGCGTGATCGGACTTCCCGGCGAAAGCGTCGAGCTACGCGCGGGCGAGGTCTACATCGACGGGGTCCATCTGCCGGAGATCTACGTTTCCTCGGATAACGCGGACGAGCGCAGCGCGCCGGCGCAAGAGATTCGGCCAGGCCACTATTTCGTGCTGGGGGACAACCGGCGGGGGAGCAATGACAGCCGCAGCTGGGGTCTCGTACCGAAGCGCTACATCTACGGCAAAGCGTTCGTGCGCATCTGGCCGCCAGGAGACGCCGGCGTCGTGGAATAGTACTCCCGGCGTGCTCGTTCTTACATCTGACGCGGTATGGGGATCCCCATCAAGTTCAAGGCAAACCGGTACTCGCGCAAGAAGATCTGAACCGCGAGCAGCCGTAGCGCGCGCTTCGACGGATCCTCCTCTCCGGCAATGTGGTACTTGTGGTAGAAGCCGTTGAACCGTTGAGCGAGCCCTAGCGCGAAGCGCGCCACGTGGGCCGGCTCTTCCGTGCGAACCACCGCGCGAGCGACCGAAGAGAGCTCGGCCGCGGCGAAGATAAGCGCCCATACGTCGTCCGCTTCCGCTTCGGGCACATTCTCGAACGCACGACGGACCGCTTGGGTCTCGTCGGGCCGATCCGGCGGCTCTAGTGGCGCGTCGACTTTTTGCAGGATCTTCGCCGCGCGTACCGCGGCGTATTGAAGATAGGGCCCACTGTCGCCGTCGAAGCTCAGGGCCTCCGCGAAGTCGAAAGCGATGACCCGGTTCTTGGTGGTCTTGATCATGAAGTAGCGGACGGCTCCCCGCGCAATCGCGTTGGCGATGTCGCCGCTTTCCGCCGGTTCGAGCGACGGGTTGCGGCTTTCGACCTCGGCGAGTGCCTTCTCCTCGAGGGAGGAGAGCAGATCGTCGGCTTTCACCCCGAGCCCCTTTCGGCCGGAGACCTCCAGGTAGGGTTTACTCTCGTCTTCCGGTCCGACTGGAAAGCCGAGCTCGCGACACGTCTGGGGGGTCAAGGCCACCATCTCATAAGAAAAATGATGCGATCTGTCCCGCGCTTGCTCCGACGCGAGGTGGGCGACGCCTCGTTGCACGATGTCCTGAAGATATGCCTGACGGGTGTCGATCACATTGTAGACCCGCTCGCCCCGTCCGAACGGCGGCGCGTCGGCCGAAGGCTCACCGGCGGTGGTCGACCACACGACGCCGTCGGGATCGGTGTAGTCGTGGAATCGAACGAAGCCGAACTGTCGATCGAGCAAGCCCAGCTTCCACATTTGATAGGCGATATCTTTGCCGACATAGGTGACGGTGCCGTTCGAGCGGACGATGACTTTTTCGTCATTTTCGTCAGGCTCGTTGTTCTCGTCGGGCGTGTCGGGCTGAGTCGCGTTCGCGGGGCTTTTGCCGGAAGGGTTGCCCACATCCATGACCCAGCACCCCTCGTTCTTACCCCCGGTCGAGAGCCGGATGGCGCCTTTGTCCTTCAACAATTGATAGGCGCGGTCCCAAAACCGCAGCTTGAGAATGTCGCTCTCCCACGGAAGAAGGTCGTAGCGGACGTCGATCCGATCCATCGTGAGGAGGTGGCATCGAACGATCGCGTTCGCGATGAAGGCAGCGAGAGGAGCTTCCGGGGCGTTACCCTCTTCGATCGCCTTGAGGGTGGCTGCGCGCAGCTCGAGCCGGGCGCGATCCTCTTCGTAGAAACCCGAGACCCGGGCATAGAGATCCCAGCACGTGTAGTCGAACCGTCCAGTGGCTTCGATCCGCTCGACGTCTTTTTGGGTCATGTTCTCGATATGGAGGAATCCGACCACGACGTCGGCGACCTGAACCCCGGTATCGTCGATATAGTTTTGGACCTCGACGTCTTCGCCGAGAAATCGCAATACCCGGACGAAGGTGTCTCCAAGGGCCGCGTTGCGGAGGTGGCCGATGTGAGCCGCTTTGTTCGGATTGATGTTCGTGTGCTCGACGATCACTTTCGTCGATGGGGCTTTGGGGGCGGTCTCTCCGCCGATGAGTCCGTCGATGAAGGCCGCACGATCGAGAAAGAAATTGAGATAGCCGGGGCCGGCGACTTCGATGCGTTGCACGCCTTCGATCTCGCCGAGCTCGGAGGCGAGGGCTTCCGCAATCTTGCGGGGAGCCATTTTGGCGGATCGCGCGAGATCGAACGCCACCGCGAAAGCGGCGTCTCCGAGACTCGTTTTCTTCGGACGGGTCGAGATGATGTCGTCGAGCTCGACAGCGTACAGATCGTGAACGGCTTTTCGGATCGCTTCGGTGAGCCTCAGCGCTAAACCACCTTCAGTCATGAGCGGGATTATAGCGTCGCCCGACGGACCGCTTTACGAGAAGGCGAGCGCTCTCCGCGGACGACGCCTTCTTGGTGAATCGGCGCAGACCCGGATAAGTGATTTATCATGTGCAGCGTGGCGAGCTCTAACGAATCGGAGGCGTTGTTCAGTCACCATCGCCGGACGACGGTGATTTTGTCGGGTGAGGGGACTGCGAGCGCCTATCTTGCGGGTGCCCTCCGGGCTCTGACAGACGCTGGAGTACGGATCGATTGTCTCGTGGGGGTAGGCGCAGGCTCGTTGGTGGCCGCGATGGCCGCTATCGATTCGGGCTCGAGGCTTGCCGGGAAAGAAGGTTTTTTTGCGCACATGGAGGCCGATCGGCCGTGGCGCTACCGTCGTCTCTATTTTTTGAGCTTGGTGCTTCTCGCCGCCTGCTTCGCCGTGTTCGCCTCACCGGTCCTGTTCGGCGCCGCGGCGCTTCTTAGCGTGCCGCTCGTCGCACTCACGCGTTTCTTGAGCGAGCAGCCGGCCGAAGGGGTCGTGGCTCCGTGGCTGGGTCGCTTCGTTGCAGCGGCAGAGCCTTTTTACCTTCGGGCCCTGGTGGTGCCTTTGATCGCCCTGTGCGCGCTGTGGCTCGGCTGGCTCGTGATGAATGCCTTGAAGTCGCGGCGGGCTCCGAGGCTTCCGGCGCCGTTCGAGCTCGGTCGGCTGGAACGCTGGCTCACGACGAGTCTGTGGAAAGCCGTTCGCGGCACTTCGACCGATGAGCTTCCCCGCAGTCGTGAGGCGCTGGGCGATGCCTACCGAAAGTTGCTCGCGGGGAGTCTCGGACAGAGAGGCTACGCGGAGCTCGTCTTCTACGCGCTCGATACGGATGCCGGACAAGAAGTGCCTTTCGTTCTCTTGAAGGACCGCTTCGCCAAGAAGCTCAAGAGCGCGCGAGCGGCGCGGGTCGATCGCAGCGCCGAGCCCATCGATCTCGCGCGAGAAGACGGGCGCTTGTTCTTCGATGCGCTCTTGGCCTCGCTGAGCCCGCCGGGGCTGGTACCGAGTGTGCCTATCCAGCTGCCGCTCGGCTCATCCCATGGAGGAGAAGTTCATCGATTCTCCTCGAGCTTGCTCGCCTCCGGTGGGGTGGTCGCGGACGCGGTTTCCGCCGGAGCGGAGCAGCTCGTGTTCCTCTCCTCTTGTGTCCCCGGTGATAAAGCCGTCGGAAACGCTTTCGAGCGCATCACCGAAGCGGCGTTGCGGAGGAACCTGGCACAGCAGATTTCCGAAGCGTCTCGGGTCTCCGATCTTTCGGTTTTTCTCATTCGCCCGGACAAGCAACGGCTGGGCGCTTATGAGACGTTCGGTCGTGCTCAGGTTGGAGGCGAGAAGCTCGGGCTGGAAGCTCTCTACGCGCATGGTCGTCGTGACGCGGTACGATTGTTCGTCACACCGGTCTTGGGCGATGGGCTGCGACCCGAGATGGAGTCGCCGAGCGTATCGGAAGCGCTCCAGCAGGATCTTCCGGTAGGGCCTCGAGAGCTCTGAACGCGCGATCCCGCGCGACGAGGAGGCTCCGGGAGGGGCCGAGTCAAAGCTCGCGCTTTGCAGAGACAATCGAAGCGTGGGCGCTACAATGGAACGAGGACATGGAAAACGTATTAGGGCTCGCGTTCGTCAGTCTGGGCGCTTTGTTCACGGTTTGGAACGCGGTGGGTCTCTCCCGATACCTGAAGTTCCGACGCGTGGCGCGCTCGGCTGAGCTCACCTGGGCGGTGCCCCGCCCGTGGTTCTATGGCATGTGCCTAGGGATCGGATTCTTCATGGTGAGCTTGACGGTGTTGAGCATCTTCGTGCTCAGGCGCCCTCTGCTCGCAACGTTGGCCCAAGCGTTGATGGCGCTGTATTACACGGTGGTGTTTCCGTTGACGTTGCGCATCCAACGAGGCTTCTACCGTACCGGCATTTGGCTCGATCGCGGGTTCGTCCCCTACAAGGCCGTTCGCCGCCTGAACTGGCGGGAGACCCCGGAAATCCTCCTCATGGTGGACAGCGATCACTCTTGGTTGGGTGAGGGGCACCAGAGCTTGAAGGTCCCCGGCGAACGGTTCGGCGAAGCGCGGCGGATCCTCGCGAGCCATATCGAGGATCAGACGCTGAGCGTCGAGACTCATATTCTGGGCCTGTCGGAGGTCGATCAACCGGCCCAGGAACAAGTCTGAGCGTCGTGATGGAACGAAAAGAGTTCGCCGCGCGAGTGCGCCGTGCCCCCGTCGTCTGTGACGGAGCGATGGGGACCGCGCTCTACGCGAAAGGCGTCATGGTGAACCGGTGCTTCGACGAGCTGAACCTCTCCAACCCGGAGCTCGTCCAATCCGTGCATCGAGATTATCTCGCGGTCGGTGTCGATATCATCGAGACCAATACCTACGGCGCGAACCGCATCAAGTTGGGGGTGCACGGGTTCTCCGATCGCGTTCACGAAGTCAACGAGAAGGGTGCCACGATTGCCCGTGAGGCCATCGAGGCCGAGAGCCGCACCGGGTGGGTGGCGGGCTCGATTGGACCCCTCGGAAAGCCGATCGCGCCTATCGGCACCATCTCCGAAGTCTACGCGCGCGAGACGTTTCGCGAGCAGGCGGACGGCCTCGTCGCCGGAGGCGCCGACCTCCTCATCCTGGAGACGTTCTCCGACCTGCGAGAGATCGAACAAGCCATCCTCGCCGTTCGAGCCGTTTCCCGAGAGATCCCGGTCATCGCTCAAATGACCTTCGGAGAAGACGGATCGACGCCCTTGGGCGCGAACCCTGAGCTCGTGGCTCGGAAGCTGTCGGCTCTCGATATCGACGCGATCGGGGCGAACTGCAGTGTGGGACCCGAGCTGATGCTTCGTGTCGTCGAGCGACTCGCGACCGCGACCACGCTGCCACTATCGGTGCAACCCAATGCGGGTCTTCCGGAGCTCGTCGACGGGCGGGTGATTTACTTGAGCTCGCCGGAATATTTGGCTCACTACGCGCTGCGTTTTCTCGAGGCGGGCGCCGTCATCCTCGGGGGATGCTGCGGCACGAACCCTTCCCACGTCGGCGCGATGGTCGGCACGGTCCGTTCGCGCGATCCCCGTCCGGCGCCGATCGAAATGGAGCTCGGCTCCGCGGAACGCTTGGAGAAGGCGCCCGTCCCCCGCCGCGACAAATCTCGTTTGGCCAATGCCCTTGGACGCAAGTTCGTGATCGCGGTCGAGATGGACCCACCCAAAGGTGCGGATGCGGGACTCCTGCTGGAAAAGGCTCAATGGCTGAAAGACAGCGAGGTCGATTTTCTCAACATCGGGGACGGAGCCCGCGCGAGTGCGCGGATGAGCGCTTTGTCTTTCGCGGCCCTGCTGGAGCAAAGAGTCGGAGTGGAGACCATTCTTCACTACCAGTGTCGCGACCGGAACCTCATCGGGATCCAGTCTGATCTGTTGGGCGCGCTGGCGCTGGGCTTGAAGAACATCCTCGCGGTGACGGGAGATCCGCCCCGCCTCGGCGACTACCCCTATGCGACGCCGGTCTTCGACGTCGATGCGGTGGGGCTCGTGAAAGTATTGTCGCGTTTGAATCAAGGCCTCGATCTCGCGGCGAATCCTCTCGGCCCGGCGCTTCCTTTTCATATCGGCGTCGGCGTGAATCCGGGCGCGACGGACTTCGACGAGGAGATGCGAAAGTTCGAGCGAAAGGTCGACGCGGGAGCGGAGTACTGCTTGACGCAGCCCGTGTTCGAGCCACGGTTTCTCGAGAGATTCCTCGACGCCGCGAAGTCGTTCGACATCCCCGTCGTCGTCGGCCTGCTGCCTCTCGTGAGCTCCCGAAATGCCGAGTTCCTGCACAACGAAGTGCCCGGGATGGCGGTGCCGGACGCGGTGAGGCAACGGCTCCAGCGAGCGGTCACGGTCGAGCAGGCCCAAGACGTGGGCGTCGAGATGGCTCGCGACGCGCTGCATCAAGCCAAGGCGCTCGCCGCTGGCGCCTACGTGATGCCGCCGTTCAATCGATTCGAGATCGCGATCGAGGTCGTCAAAGACATCACCTGAGTGAGGCTCCGGCCGCGGCTATCCGCTCGCCGGAACCTCGGTCCGGCGCTAGTTCGTTTGCCGCCGCAAGAGCCGCCGATGGGCTGAAACCGGCGAGATTATCGTGTATGGTGATGGGACCATGCTCGGAGCGCGAAGTCGTCGGCCATGATCATTAATATACTGGGCGGTCGGGTCGCCCGCACCGTCGACCTCATCACCGCTTGTTTAGCCGTTTCCGCCTCCGTCGCTGCCCAAGACCCCGCGAAGATCCCGACGTTCACGTCGGATGTCGACATGGTCGCCATCGCGATCGCCGTCACGGACAAAGACGGAAACTTCGTCACGGGTTTGACCGAAGAGCAGTTCACCGTCTACGAGGACGGAAAGAAGCAAGAGATTCAGCTCTTCGGTGCGGGCCTGGAGGAGTCCTGGGTCGACCTGGCGCCGGAGGTCAAAGACGAGCTCTCGGGGCGGCAGGTCATGGGGCTCATCATGGATTCGAGCGGAAGCATGGAAGACGACATGCCGCTCGTTCAGGAGGCCGCGCTGAAGTTCTTGTCGAATATTCCGAAATCGGAAAACCTGTTCATCATGGATTTCGACGAGAATATTCGGCTATCCCGTTATTCGTCCGACGACCAACGCCAGATTGCCGAGCGGGTCTACGACATCGAGTCAGACGGGTGGACCGCGCTCTACGATGCCGTCGCGACCTATCTGGAGCGAGTCTACGATCTGGATGGACGCAAAACGCTCGTGATGTTTAGTGATGGCGTCGATTCAAGGAGCACCTTGTCGATCGGAGAAGTGTTCGAGATGGTCAAGCTGTCGGAAGTGACCATCCATACGATTCATTTCACCGGTGGTCGAACGAACGCGAACCGGCTCTTCAGCGAAGGGCGGTTCTTGCGGCAGCTCGCCAATGAGACGGGAGGCTCCTACGCGACCGGTACCTCGCTCGAGCAGATCGACGAGTTGTACGACAAGATTCTCGAAGAGCTCTTCAGCCAATACAGCTTGGGCTATGTCTCGTCGAATGACAGCCGCGACGGAAAATACCGCAAGATCAAAGTCGAGATCTCCGGGGCCGATGTGAAAGTGCGTCATCGCCGCGGCTACTTCGGCCCCGAGCCGCCGATCTCCAACTGACCCCCCCGGGGAAGCGCCACCGTGTCCGCGAGCTCGCGAATTAGACTAGGAATTGCCGCTCCTAAGGGCTAGCATACGTGCATCATGAGAGCCACGTTTAACGTCAAAGACGACCGCTACGAAGTTACGCTCGAAAAGCGCGAGCGCGGGGAAGAAGACAAGTTCAACCCATTCGCAGGCACCGTTTCGGGCCCCACCGGCGGCGGAGTGCAAGGGACGTTTCAGATCACGGACGAGGCCCTCAAGCGGGCCGACGAAAGGGCCTCCTCGAGCGGGGTCACGAGCGACGAGCTGCTTGCGCGCGCGTGCGGCAAATCCGCGGCCACCGAGCTCGTCATCCGCCAACTGAAGCCTGAATTTTCGTTCGTCGTCGATCACCGATTCGTCGAAGTCGTCTCGTAGATCCGTCTTACGGATCTCGTCAGCCGGAAAAAAATCTCACCTCGGACCTCGCTTTCCCCACATCACCCCAAATGGGTCCGTCCGCTGGCGTATAATGTTGTTGTAGATAAATCACTCGGGCTCAGGGTTCTATAGACCAGTCGCAGGCGCTTTGGCCTGTGCCGCGTCGCTTTCGCTCGCGGCGTCGTTTTCGAGGGAGGCCGTGGCATTTCGACAGCGAAGAATGCTCTCCCCCAGCCGAGCGCTGGCAGCCGGCCTTGGGCTGAGTCTGCTGGGCGTGTCTTCGGAGCTGGCGCCAACGGCGCCACTATCTTCTGCGCCGAGCTTCGCGGCGAGAACGATTCAGGAACAGGAAGACCCCTTCGCCTTGCAGCGCTCTTTGCGCGAGGCCAGAGGCGATGTCCCGGTCAAGGTCTCGTCCATTCCGCGCGAGTTCTACTTCAGCCGCGCCGCTTACACCGGCTACTACCGGTTTCGGGATTTTCGGAGCTGGAGCGTGGATTTCCCCAAGGCGGATCGTCAGTTTCTCATCGGGCTTCGCCGGCTCACGAATCTCGACGCGTCGGAAGCGGAGAACCCGGTGCGGCTCACGGATCCGGAGCTCGGCCGGTTTCCGTTTCTCTACACCGTCGAAGTCGGCTACATGGCTTTGACGGAGGCCGAGGTCTCCGGATTGAGGCGCTATCTGCAAGCGGGCGGATTTCTCGTCATCGACGATTTCTGGGGATCGTTCGAGTGGGAGAACTTTCAAACCCAACTGCAAAGAATTCTCCCGGGCCATCCCATCGTCGACATCCCGCTCGACCACCCCATCTTCAATTGCTTCTACAACGTCAGCGAGATCGTTCAAGTCCCCAATGTGGGGCAAGGCATGCAAGGCGGTCCCACGTGGGAGTCCGACGGCTACTACCCGGCCGTGAAAGGTGTCTTCGACGAGCGAGGGAGGCTCATGGTCGTCATCAACTGGAATACCGATCTTGGAGACGCGTGGGAGTGGGCGGAGAATCCGTACTATCCGCTGAAGTTCTCTACTTACGCGTATCAAATGGGAGTGAACTTCATCATTTACGCGATGAGTCACTAAGCGACTAAGTCTATCGGCTACTGAACGATAAAACTGACAAAACTATTGATGAGCTCCATCGAGAACGCCTTCGAATTTCTCTTCAAATATCGACCGCTTCTGTTCCAGCGCGGCGAGCTCGGCTTCGGCGTGCCGTTTTGGTTCGTGGTCCTGGGCGTCGTCGCCGTATTGCTCGCGGTCCGGTTCTTGCTGCGCTATCGCGACGTGCGGGGGAAGAGTACGAAACGCGATCGAACCATCTTGAACGGTCTCCGGGCGGCCGCGCTGCTGCTCACCCTTTTTTGCTTGCTGCGACCGACCTTGTCGTTGAGCACGGTCGTGCCTCAACAAAGCTTCGTGGGCATTCTGTTGGACGACTCGCGAAGCATGCAGATTAGCGACATCGACGACGAGCCTCGCGGGAACTTTATCCTCGATACCTTCGGACCCGAGGGGAGCGCACTTTCGAAAGCGTTGGAGGAGAAGTTCCGGCTGCGCTTCTTTCGGTTCTCAGAGACCGCGAATCGGCTAGCCGATCCTGCGGCGATGTCGTTTGGCGGGGCGCGGACCCATCTGTCGCGAGCGCTCGAGCGCAGCGC